>JAYKHU010000168.1:0-4287 GCA_035285105.1 Synechocystis sp. | reverse complement strand
CCTGATCGGGATCGTGAACTGTTCCTCGAGGCGATCGCCGGTCGGAAAATGACGATGGCCGATGTGATTGGACAATGCGGGGGAGATTTTCTGAAGGGGGAGTCCCCGGTACCGAAATTGGTGCAGTTAAAAATTGAGTTGAAGTTATTTTTAAATCAAGCGCTGCCGGATTCCGACGGGGCATTACTGTGGGTTTTGCAAAATCAGGTGGATGATGCCGATGACCTCGTTAGTCAATTTGCCGATCGCCCCTTACTGGCCCTGCAAGGGTTAGTGGCAACCCTGATTGATAACCCCGGATTATTAACAGAAACTGTCCGCCAAGCTGACTTTCGCTGGGGACAAATTTATGACGAACGCCCCCACTTTGATTTGCCCGGCCGTCCCACCCACCCCGATGACCCCTATACCCATGCTTCGGTGCGGCAACAGCTAACCACGTTGTTAGGGGAAATTGAGCGTCGTCTTGGGTAATGAGGGGACTAACGTTTGATTAAAACCGCCTGGATCCCCACGTCCTGAGCGCCGAGGTAATCCTCTTGATGACTATCGCCGATGTGCCAGGCCTGGGCTGGGGTGATTTGATGGTGATTGAGGGCCTGTTGAAAAATTTGGCGTTCGGGCTTAGCGGTTGAACATTGGGAGGAAATAAAAATCCGGTCAAAATAAGGGGCTAAGCCTAATTGATGGAGGATAGCTAACAAGCGGCTATCAAAATTAGAAATCACACTCACCGAGAGGGGGGCCGTTTGGCAGGCAGTGAGGAACGGCACCACATCAGGATAAATTTGCCAAGGGTCGGGGGTGGCAAAGTAATGGTAAAGCTCGTTGAAATAGGCGTCGAAATCGGGGAAACAGCTTAATCGATCACTGTGGGCAAAAACCGCCTGGGCAAGGGTTTTCCACCAGTCGTATTCCTTGGTGGCCAGGTCTGCTAAGGTTAATTCCCCGAAGGCCAGGGGAGGGGCCGCTTTAAATCGTTGATAAAACGCCTGATTTAATCGCCCGGCGTCAACCTCAACACCATGGGCGGCGGCGATCGCCGCGTAAATCTCCCCCACGGATTGTTTGAGGCCAAATAAGGTACCCATGGCATCAAAAAAAATGACCTGGGGGGGATGGGTTTGCAAACGAGGCATCAGGTCTCGCAGATCAGCGATGGGGGTCATCGGGACAACAAGCTTGAAACATTATTTGAACAATTTCAACAGGGGTTGGGCTAACCAGTTGAACCCCACCGTTAATTGATGACTCCAGGTGGGGAAACGATAGAGATAGACTAAGCGGCGGGCTAAGACGGCGGCAGGGCCAGCAAATTTTATCCCTAAACCGTTGAGTACCGCATCATCAATGCCCAGGGATAACATTTCCCCCAGGGCTTGATACCGGAAGGGCAAGCGGGGACGATCCGTTAAACTTGCCCACACATTCCAGGCACAATAATCCGCTTGCTGAAAGGCCACTTGGGCAGTGGGAGGAACCATTTGACCGGTGGCATCCCGACAATCCGCCACATCCCCCAGGGCAAAAATGGTCTGTTGGCCTTCCACCAATAACTGAGCAGTGGTTTTGAGTAACTGGCGATCGCCATGGGGAAGGGGTAACTCACGAATGAGGGGGGATACTTCGGTGCCGACGGTCCACAACACTAAATCCACGGGAATGGTATCAACTTGATCCCGGTACTGCAGGGTGATTTCATCGGCCGTGACGTCGGTGACAGTGGTTTCTAAATCAACCCAAATCCCCTTTTCCGACAGTTTTTCCTGGGCGGAAGCGCGGTTATATTCCGGTGAAGTTCCTAAAATGGTGTCGCTGCGTTCAATGATGCGAATCCGTCCCCGTTCCCCCAGGCGATCGCCCAATTTACCCGCCAATTCCACCCCACTGTAGCCCCCCCCAACAATGGCCACGCGAATCTTTTCCGCTTCCGATTGTTCAAGGTGTTGCAGACGTTGCTTGATGCGATAGGCATCCTCCAGGGATCGAAAGCCCAGGGCATAGTCCTTCACCCCCGGCACCGTGGGGAATGGCGTTCTGCCCCCCATGGCAATGATCAAATAGTCGTAATGGCAATCATCCTGGAGCTCCAATTGCACCGTTTTACTCGCCGGATCAATGCCCGTCACCTCGGCCTGCTTGAACTGCACCCCGCTATCCGCCAACAACTCCACAAAGGGCGGCGCAATTTCCCAGGTTTGCATTTCGTCGGTCAGCAATTCATACAAAAATGGCGCAAATAAAAACCGATCCTGGCGATCGATTAGCACAATCTCCGGCAAGGTCTGACCCTCCCAAGACAATTGGCTGAGGCGCAGGGCGGTGTAAAGACCCCCAAACCCTCCTCCTAAAATGCAAATGCGTGGGCGTGATTGCGTCATGATGATGATTAAGCCAAGGAAACAGTTATCGATATTCTATCTTTTTCGCTTTTTCAACGGGATAATCCCTAGGGATTCCCTGCCTGACGGATCTTTGCCATTAAACGACGCCGGGCCTGTTCCGCTAAGTGATCCGCTAACGGTGCCAACGCCACAGCCTCTTGGTACTTTTTCTCTAATGCTGTGCGAATGAGCCAGTCGGCCAGAAACGGATTTTTCGGTAAGAGGGGGCCGTGGGAATAGGTGGCGATCGCCTTTTGATGGAATGCCCCTTCAAACCCATCTTCCCCATTATTACCGTAGCCAATGCTCACTTTCCCCAAGGGGGACACACTTTGTAAGTAGGTACGACCACCGTGGTTTTCAAAGCCAATCACCACCGGCGGTTCCCCGAGCATTGCCGTCAACTCTTCCCGTAACGGTGACGCCGTGATTTCAAAAATGACATTACCAATGCAGCGTTTAGCCTCTGGCCCCGGGTGTTTACTGACCATATCCAATAGTCCCAGACCCTCGATGCGCTGCCCTAGGGCAGGCTCGTAGTAATGCCCCAACAACTGGGGAGACCCACAAGTAAAGACCCCGGGAATCCCATCATCCAACTGGGTTTTCAATGCCTGGGCCTTGGCCCCCTGGAGATCCCGCATCACAATTTCCTGCTGGCGATCCTGGGCGCCGCCCCCCACAATCACATCGGCCTGGGCGAAGTCACTGGCGTCACTACCTTGATCTAGGGGCAGTAACTTAACAGAAATTCCCCGCCATTCACAGCGCCGTTTGAGACAAATCACATTACCTCGATCGCCGTAGGTACTCATGAGCTTGGGATAAAGCCAGCCGATTGTTAATTCCATAACCCTAATCGCTCAATTTCGTATAGTTACTAATGCTTATGCTTGGCCACTGATGTGAACCACGACTTCCCGTTGATGGGAGCGTTGACGATGTTCCCAGAGATATAGGCCCTGCCAAGTCCCTAGGGCTAACCGTCCCCGGGTGATGGGAATTTGTTCCGACGTTTTAGTTAACGCTGAGCGAATATGGGCCGGCATATCATCCAATCCCTCCGTGCTATGGCGATAGCGATTGCCGTCTTCGGGCACCAGTTGGGCAAAGAAGGTTTCCAGATCCTTGAGCACATCGGGATCAGCATTTTCTTGAATAATTAACGACGCCGACGTATGGCGCACAAATACTGTACATAATCCGGTTTTTGTCCCCGACCGCTGCACAATCTCTTGAACTTGACGGGTGATATTGGTCAGACTTTTACCGTGGGTGGGAACGGCGATCGCCTGTTGGTGTTGAGTAAACATAATCCGTGAAAATAAACCGTAACCGGGAGAATTCCTTGATAAATTCCCCCGCATTTTAGCCTGACTATTCAGTGACAGAAGCCGTTGCCGCTTCTACGGTTTTTGGCGATCGGTCTAGCTTCAAGACCAATACTCCCAACGGTGGTAAGCACAAGTCCAAAGAGTAGGGCATGCCGTGGAAAGACCATTCCTCCGTCCATTTCCCGCCCAAATTACCTAAATTGCTGCCCCCATATTGCCCCGCATCGCTGTTAAATAACTCCGCGTAGAATCCCGCCTCAGGCACACCAACCCGGTAATGGCTATGGGGTTGGGGGGTGAAGTTACACACGGCGATCACAAACTGACTGGGATCCTTGCCCCGCCGGATAAAGGACACCACACTATGGCGATTATCAGTGCAATCAATCCATTGGAAGCCGGCTTCCTCAAAATCGTTACTGTATAACGCCGGTTCATTGACGTACAGGTGGTTGAGTTCCTTGAAGAATTGTTTGAGTTGACGATGGGGTTGGTAATTGAGCAAATGCCATTCCAGATCGCCCCAGACGTTCCACTCACTCCATTGCCCAAACTCCATGCTCATGAAC
>JAYKHU010000167.1:0-8856 GCA_035285105.1 Synechocystis sp. | reverse complement strand
ACTGCACCAATTTCGGTACCGGGGACTCCCCCTTCAGAAAATCTCCCCCGCATTGTCCAATCACATCGGCCATCGTCATTTTCCGACCGGCGATCGCCTCGAGGAACAGTTCACGATCCCGATCAGGTTGGTGATCGGGGCTAGGGTTTTGGGAGGTCATAACTAATGAAACTCACGCAAGGAAGGGGACAATTTAGGCATTATCCGGTTGCTGCACCACTAACACCGAGCAGGGGGCATGGTGAACCACATAACTGCTGACACTGCCTAAAAACAACTCTGCCATGCCGCGCAATCCGCGACGGCCCACAATCACTAAATCCGCTTGCCAGTTTTTAGCAATATCGCGAATCCACCGCCCCGCTTCCCCCACTTTCCAGTCCCATTCACAGGGAACGCCAGCCTGTTGCGCCTTTGACGCTAGCTCACTCAACCAATCCCGGGTCTGAGCTTCTTGCTGTTCAATGTGGGTTTGGATGGTTTGGGAAAAACGGATGGCATCTTCGCCGTAGAAACTGGGATAGGCGTTAAAGCTCTGGCTTTCCAAGGGAATGCAATGGAAAAGCATTAGTTGGGCCTGATCCTGTTGGGCCAGTTCTAATGCTTTAGCAAAGACGGTGTCCGTTGAATCCCCATGGGCTAAAGCAACAAATATTTTGTGATAAGCCATTGTGCCCTCCTAATTCTGCCCCCTAAAAACCGCCGTTCGTGAGGCTGTTACTTTTATTATGGCAGTCTGGGTTTTGGGGTTAGGAGAGTTGTTACGGAGGCTTAACGATTTTTCTTTTTGCAGCAGCAAGCCCTAAGCCTTTAACGCCGTTACAAAGTTTTCCATGCGTTCTAAACCGGCGTTAATGGTATCCATATCGGTGGCGTAGGAAAGGCGGATACATTGATCGGCCCCAAATGCCACGCCGGGAATCACCGCCACCTGCTGGCTTTCCAACAGTTTTTCGCTAAATTCCAACGAGGTTAAGCCCGTTTGGGCAATATCGACAAAGACATAAAAGGCCCCCATGGGGGTGGGGCAACTTAAATGTTTAATCTGATTAATTCCCGCCACCATCACCTGGCGACGCTCAGCAAAGGCCTTGACCATGGTTTCCACACAGGTTTGGGGGGACTCCAGGGCGGCGATCGCCCCGAATTGGGCAAAGGTACAGACGTTGGAGGTGCTGTGGCCTTGGATGGTGCTGCAGGCCTGAATTAATTCCAGGGGGCCAGCTAAGTAGCCCACCCGCCAACCGGTCATGGAATAACTTTTGGCAAAGCCGTTACTAATAATGGTGCGGTGAAAAATGGCGTCATTAACGGCGCCAATACTCAAATGCTCGGTGCCATCGTAAAGAATATTTTCGTAAATTTCATCGGAAACGACGTAGAGATTGGGATATTCCAAAATCACTGCCGCTAGGGCGCGGATTTCTTCCGGGGTATACACCGCCCCCGTGGGATTGGAGGGGGAATTTAAAACAAACAGTTTGGTTTTAGGGGTAATCGCCTGCCGTAACTGCTCCGGGGTGATTTTATAATCCGCGTCGGCGGTGGTATCCACAATCACCGGCACGCCATCCGCTAAGCGGACCATTTCCGGATAGCTCAGCCAAAAGGGGGCCGGAATAATCACTTCATCCCCCGCCTCAATCAGGGCCAACATCAGGTTAAACAGGGAATGTTTACCACCATTGGTGACAATAACATTTTTGGCTTCGTAGCTGAGTTGATTTTGCCGGTGCAACTTGTCGGCGATCGCCTGACGGAGGGCGGGTTCCCCGGCGGCGGGGCCATAGCGGGTTTTTCCCTGATCTAGGGCTAATTTCGCCGCCTCAACAATGTGGGAGGGGGTTTCAAAATCCGGCTCCCCAGCGGTAAAGCTCAACACATTGATCCCCGCTGCCCTCATGGCTTTGGCCTTGGCCGTAATTTCAAGGGTGATGGAGGGAACAACATGGCTAACGCGCTGGGTGAGTTGCATAACGGAAACATCCCTAGGGTGAATAAATAGCAGGACTGATCTTAAATAATGGCATCAGGATCTTCATTGCGGGCAACGGAAACCACCCGCTCTGTCATGGGAACATAAGATAAGTCATGGTCCCCAATATAAATTTGGGTGGGGCGGTAAATCTTATTAACCGACAGTTGCTCTTTCCAGTGGGCTAACCACCCCGCTACCCTGGCGATCGCAAACAGGGGGGTGAACAGATCCGAGGGAATACCGAGTTTGCGGTACACCAAGCCCGAATAGAAATCTACGTTGGGATAAATGCCTTTTTCTTTGCCGACGTACTCTTCCACGACCCGCTCTAATTCCACCGCCACGTCGTAGTATTCGTCATGGCCCATTTTTTGAAAGAGTTGCTCGGCCAAATTTTGCAGAATAATCGCCCGGGGATCTTTGACCTTGTAAACCCGGTGCCCAAAGCCCATAATTTTTTGCTTATTGGCTAAGCACTTTTCCACATAGGGACGAACATTTTCCACAGAACCAATGTCTTCCAGCATGGATAGCACTTCTTCATTGGCTCCACCATGCAATGGCCCCGCCAACGTTCCCACCGCCGATGCCACCACCGCATAGGGATCGGTCAGGGTAGAGGCCGTTACCCGGGCCGAAAACGTCGACGCATTCATGGTGTGTTCTGCGTGGAGGGTGAGACAAACATCAAAAATATGGGCAGCCAGGGGATCGGGTTCATTCTCTGTCAGCATGTAGAGAAAGTTAGAGGCATAATCGAGGTTATCGTTGGGCTGAATCGGGTCGTTGCCTTCCCGGATCATGTGAAACGCTGCCACCATGGTGGGGATTTTCGCCAACAGCCGAACCACCGCCGCCCGGATATATTTGGGATCGTCGAGGGCACGACGGGCGTAGAACAAGCCTAGGGCCGCAGCCGACGTTTGTAAGGCGTCCATGGGATGCCCCGTTTCCGGGAAGCATTTCATCATGTCCCGGATGTGATACTTGATGCGGCGGTGGGTACGAATTTCGTGCTCAAATTCTTCTAATTCCGCCTGGGTGGGGAGTTTCCCCCAAATCAATAGGTAGGCCACCTCAATAAAACTGCTGGATTTAGCCAATTCTTCGACCCGGATACCTCGGTATTCCAAAACGCCAGCGGTGCCATCCACATGACTGACGCGGGACTTGGCAGCGGGAACCCCGGCCAGACCTTCTTTGAATTCTTCGGCGTTAATGACCATGCAATTTACCTAGTAACGAATAACAACACTACCTGTAGGCTTTTTTCAACCGGTGAAGCCGTAACCTAATATACGCTAATCCCCTCCCTCAGTTCATTATGGGGGAATGGAAGACGCTTCTGAAGGCCTCGGCACTAATTTATGGTTATGTCATAACAACCAACGGGGAGCCGTCACTAAAAATAACTGCCCCTGCCCCGGCTGGTGAGTCAAAACAGGCAAGCTAACGCCAATGATGCCAGCTTTTTTGAGCACAATTTTGTCGTGGGGCGCACCAAATACCAGGTATTCTGCCCACTGACTCAAATCGGGCTGATGGCCGACCAAGGCGAGGCAGCGTTTACTCCGGGAGGCATAATCCTGGGCTAACTGTTCCAATCCCCGGGCAATATCCGTGGCTGGGGTCAGGGGGGCAAAGGTTTCCAGTTGGGGGGATAGTCCCCGTTCAATGAAGAGTTGGGCGGTTTGTTGGGCGCGGGTTAACGGGCTACTGAGAATCAGGTCAAATTCGACACCCATTTTTTGTAGACGTTGGGCAATCCGTTGGGTTTTATCAATGCCTTTGGCGGTCAGACGGCGATCGCCATCGGCTAAATCCTCCCTCCGGTCTTCCGCGATGCCGTGGCGAATCAAGTAAAGTTCCATGGTTAAAAACGCTATACCAACAAAGACTCGGGGGCGACGCAAGAGCTGACCATTTCCCCCGGGACAGTTCCCAAACCCCCTTAGTAATCATACCGGGAATCTTCGACCTTACCCCCATCCCACCGATCATTGCCCACCGTTAAGTGACGTTTGTTAATCAGCACTTAAATTTCTCAATTCCATAACCTCAATAAAATTAATATTTCCAGACAATCGACGAATCTGATCCGCCTGGGGGTCTTGATTGGGGGGGACAAAAGCGGGCAATTCCTGTTGTTATGATCCCGCTTTAGTGATGATGATTACATTATTAGTCTTGTCAGGGGATAGCATTCTATGATTAGGGATAGTAAAGTTAAAATAATTGGGTTTGCTGCCTTATTTGGCTTTTTTTCTTCTTAACTAAACCTTAACTTTTTTAATTCTTTATATTTAACTCAATGTCCTAGGGCCACTGTTGCTAGTCTTGCTTGATTTCTGTCGCCGTTACTTTACCGTGTCTGTCCCATGCATCCTTCTGTTCCGTCAGCCGTAACTGTTAATGCGCCTTCTGCCGGTTTGGCTGATTATCCTCCAGCATCCCATAATGTCATGGATTCATCCCGTTCTCCCCAGGCCAATAATTTATACCGCGTTCTCCAGAAATTGATTGCAAATAAAGGGTCAGGCAAGCTGATTATTCATAATCAAGCCGATCCCTCCATCCATTGGCGCATTTATTTGGGTAACGGACGAATTCATTACGCCGGCAGTGAGCAGGGTCAATCGGAGCGGCTCAATTATTTACTGCAACGCTATCTTCCCGAGAAAAATCTTCACGTCAATCAGGCGATCGGTAACGACTACCAGTATTTATGCGAATTGTGGGAGTCTCAAGGCTTTGCTTTTCAAGAAATTCGCTCCATTTTGGCAAGGCTAACCCAAGAAGCCCTCATTCAAATTCTGTCCCTTCCCCATCCCCTTTGTTACTTTGAGGAAACCGTGGGACTAGAGCGCCTACTACTCTATCTTGATCTGAAACAGTTGATGCAGCCGGTGGGTCAGGAAATTAAATATTGGCTTAAACTCCGCAGTGTCATTGCCTCTCCTTTTCAACGTCCTACCCTGGAAGACGCGACTAAAATTATACCGACTTTGCGTCAGCTCGAGAAGTTGAACAGCGACAATCTACTCCAGCAGTTTGAAAATTTGCCCAGTTTACTCAAACAAGAGTTGTGTGTCTATGAAGTGGCTCAGCGCCTGGACACGAGCGTCTTAAACGTTGGTGCCGTTTTGAAAAACCTGGTGCGTAATGGCGCGGTAAAAATGAGTCCCTATGAACGGATTCAAGCGGATAGTCGCCCCATTATTGCCTGTGTGGATGATAGTCCTTCCATTCAACGGGTAGTTAAATTTGCCCTGGAAGCCACGGGATTTCGAGTGGTAAGTATTAGTGAAGCTTCCAGTGCCTTAACGGCATTACTCCATGCCAAGCCCGCCTTGATTTTAATGGACATTAATATGCCGGATATTGATGGTTATCAACTGTGTAGTATTTGCAATAAATCAGAAGCCCTTAAGCATATTCCGATTGTCATGTTAACCGGAAGAAGCGGCGTTTTAGATCGCGTTAAAGCTAAAATGCATGGCTCGGTGGGCTATATTTGTAAGCCATTTCAGCCCCAGGAATTAGTCAATACTGTACGAAATTTTGTAACAGTTAATTCTTAACCTAAACTGCCAAGTTAAGATTATGATTAATTTCATTAGATACGATTTTTTAGGGTGATACCAATGAAAACTGTTTTAGTGGTTGATGATACCAAATCTGATCGATTGTTAGCCCAGGGCTTGTTAAAGTCTTTGGGAACCAATACTGTCATTTGCAGTAATGCGGAGGAGGCATTGGACTGGTTAAGAAACAATGCGGCGCCGGATTTAATCATGTTGGATGTGGTGATGCCCGATGTTAGTGGTTATGATTTGTGTCGCCAAATTCGAGGGGATTTAGCCCTAGAAGATGTCCCCATTGTCTTTTGTTCCACAAAAAATGAAGAGTATGACCGCTTTTGGGCCCTACGTCAGGGGGGCAACGCTTATTTAATTAAGCCCTATAGCCCCAACGAGTTAATGAAAACGGTTAAGGCTTACATTTCTTGATTGATGCGTCATCTATTTGCCGAGAGATTGCTATGACCACGGATTATTTTTGGCTGGATTTAGGCGTGGATATTGCCTTGGCTATCCCCTTGGAAAAGACTCGAGAGGTCTTAGCGTTTCGGTTGCCTTCCCTCTGTGCAATTCCAGGGGTTCGTCCTGAGTTATTGGGGGTGAGTAATCAGCGGGGAAATCTTCTGTGGGTCATTGACCTGCCCCGATTACTGATGCCCTCCCAGGGGCGCTATGCAAATCCCCAACCCTTGAGAAAAACCAAAGCCGTGGTTTTAGCAGGGGATGACATTCAAGCGGCGGCGATCGCCAAGGATTTCAAAGGTATCCTCAGTTTTGATGCCACGGAACTGACCCCAACGGACCGGCCCTTTCTCTCGGCCCAGGCCCCCCATTCTGAGGGAACCATCGGCATCCTGGATGTGGATCAAGTTTTTACCTTTTTCCAGGGGTCCCTAACCCCCATGCCTGCGGCGGGGGGCAGTTAATGGGGCACGACCCGCTGGTTTTGGGTTCTGCCTCAGTCAAATGCGTTTGTTGCCCGATCGCCTCGTTATTTTCAATTTTTATTGCCATTCCCTGAACCTTATCGCTAACTGTTATGCAAAGCTCACTTTCCAAGCCAGGTTTTCCCGCTGAGATTTTAGAACTGGAGAAACTGGCCCATGCTGAACCGGATAACTTAATTCATAAAATTACGTTGGCAGGTGCATTACAAGCCGCCGGTTATTTCCCCGAAGCCGCCGACTATTATCGTCAGGCCCAGGCATTGGATCAAGAGCAGATTTATGCAGAAACCATTGGCAAGGCGCTGATGGAAATCGCCCCCTATCTCAACGCGGAAGCGGGCGAGGGGAAAACGGGAAACGCCGACAGTCCTCGCTCTTCCCAGACCACCGTTTATCCCCCAGAAATTGCAGCATTACAGCAGTCAGCCCTAGAGGATTCCAGTGATTTGGTTGCCCAGATTACCTTTGCCAATGCGTTGGAAGAGGGGGGCTACTTGACGGATGCGATCGCCGTTTATCGGCAGTTAAAAATTCAGGACAAGGACGGATTATTTCACGGCACCTGTGACCAGGCGATCGCCGGGATAGAGGCGAAATTGGTCCAATCGTCGTTTTTGAGGGGAGAAAGCCCCCAGGGGAACCAGGAAACCGTAAACGTCACCATTGATGCCGCTAAAACAGTTGCCCCGCCCAGTAATTTTCTTCAGTCCGTCTGGAAACAGTGGGCGGATTTACCGATCGCCACCAAACAATTTACGGCGCTCCTGACGGCCAGTGCCCTCTCCATTGCGGGGGTAGTGGGGACTGGGATGGTCATTGCGTTGTTGTCGGGGCGTGCCCAACTGAAAAACCAGACCCTGGCGGAGTTGGTGGTGTCCGACAGTAATTACAACGTCAAAATTAACGAAATGATCTCTGGCTTTCGCGGTCAGGCAGAGAATGCGTCATTAATTGATGTGGCCCGTCTTTATGCCAAAAATGAGCCGATTCCCCCCCAGTTGCTGGCCAGGGCCAAAGCCATTCTCAAAAATGAAACCAATGCCCGGAATATTGAATACGCCACTTTATTAGGCTTTGATCAAAAAATTATTGCCAGCGCCAACGCCGATCGCCAGGGGGAAATTTTTAATCCCGACGACCTGGTGCGGCTGCGGATTGGCTATCCGGCCAACTTGGATGTGGCCGCAACGGCGATCGTCAGCAAGTCTGAATTAGATAAAGAGCAAGCCCCGAATCGGGAAAATGTGAGCGGCGCCGATGCCCTCATCCGCTATGTGGTTACCCCCGTCACCGATCCCCAAACCCGTCAAAAACTGGGCAATTTGGTCACCGGGGATTTGGTCAATGGCAAAGACGAAATTGTGAAAAAAACCCTGGAGGCCTTTGGGGGGGGCTACAGCGCTGTGTACTATTTAACCCCGGATGGCAATACTTTTGAGTTAGCCTCTTCCCTCTTACAAACCAATCCTGGGGCTGGCAATCCCAATTTTGTCCAGGACGTGCCCCTACCGGATGAGAGTATTTTGCAAGTGGCCAAGGAGAGTCCCAGGGGGGTCATTACCACCCGCACCACCATCGATGGGCAACCCATGACCCTAGCGGTAAAAATCCTGAAAAACCTACAGGGGCGGGATTCCATTGCTTTCCTGGTGCGGGGAACACCGGAGGCAGGACTCAATGCCCTGCTGCGGGATACCTTTTTGCTGCAATTAGCGGTGGGGGCCTTAATGTTGTTAGTTGCCGGGGTGGTGGCCTATCAGTTTGGGCGCACCCTGACCCAACCCCTGAAAAAATTGAAAGAAACGGCGCAGAAAATTGGGGAAGGAAAATCCGGTATCCGGGCTGAGGTGGAATCCCAGGACGAAGTAGGGCAGTTGGCGGCAACGTTCAATGACATGGCGGCCAAGATTGAAGACTACACCGACACCATTCAAGAAACCTCCCGGCAGCGGATGGTGGAAGCGGAAACCCAACGGGAGCAGAAGGAAAAACTCCAAGCCGGTGTGGTGCGGTTATTAACAAACATTGAAGAATCCGCCAAAGGGGATTTAACCGTTCGTAGTGCGGTGGAGGAAGGGGCCGTGGGATCCATCGCCGATGCCTTTAATGCCACCCTGGCCGAGTTGCGGCAACTGGTGAAACAGGTGGTTGATACCGCATCAGAGGTGAGTCATCGTGCTCAGCGAGATAGCCAAGAAATTATTGGCTTATCCGATAACGCCCTGTCCCAAACCCGCGCGTTGGAATCCGCGACCACCTCCGTGGCCGAAATGGCCCAATCGATTGAATCCGTTGCCAATAGTGCCCAAACCGCTGCGGCGATCGCCCGTCAGGGCAATGAGGCTGCCCA
>JAYKHU010000166.1:0-14002 GCA_035285105.1 Synechocystis sp. | reverse complement strand
GGCGTCGGCGGTATTTTGCTGCTGATCATGATGGTGTTGATGACCATCTGGCGGGGGTATCAGCGCTTTGTTTGGCGTAAAACCCTGAAACGACAAGTGAGTTTTCCCTATCTAACCGTTGCGGTTTTCTTGATGATTTATATGTTTCTCCACGGAACCCTGGGGGCCCAACTCGGGGCAGAATTCGGCGTTCACAACACCGCGGCCCATCTGTTGCGCATGGGAGAAAATCCCAATGGGGTTCTCCAGGAAAGCCGTTTTCCCTAGACCGAATTCTGGCCAGGTGACTTGAGCAAAGCGCAACAAAAGATCGACAATGGAGTTCGGCAAATATCCGCAAAGAGACAGGAGAAAATAAATTATGGTGGACAATCCCAGAAGTCAGGTCGTCACCCAAGGCATTCAACGCAGTCCCAACCGCGCCATGCTGCGGGCCGTGGGATTTGGCAACGATGATTTTTCTAAGCCGATTGTGGGCGTTGCCAATGGGTTTAGCACCATTACCCCCTGCAATATGGGCATTAATGACCTGGCCAAACGGGCGGAAACAGGTCTCCGGGAGGCGGGGGCCATGCCCCAACTGTTTGGCACCATCACCATCAGTGACGGGATTTCCATGGGCACCGAGGGCATGAAGTATTCCTTGGTGTCCCGGGATGTGATCGCCGATTCCATTGAAACCGTGTGCAATGGGCAAAGTTTAGACGGGGTGTTGGCGATCGGGGGCTGCGATAAAAATATGCCCGGGGCGATGATTGCCATGGCACGGCTGAATATTCCCTCAATTTTTGTCTATGGCGGCACCATTAAACCGGGGCACTACAATGGCGAAGATTTAACGGTGGTCAGTGCCTTTGAAGCGGTGGGGCAATACAGTGCTGGCAAAATTGATGAAACCACTCTCTACGGCATTGAGCGCAATGCCTGTCCCGGGGCCGGCTCCTGCGGCGGCATGTTTACCGCCAATACCATGTCCTCTGCCTTTGAAGCGATGGGGATGAGTCTGCCCTATTCCTCCACCATGGCCGCTGAAGATGCCGAGAAAGCGGATAGTACCGAAGCCTCCGCTAAAGCTCTGGTAAATGCCATTAAACAGCAAATTCTCCCGAGCCAAATCCTAACCCGTCAGGCCTTTGAAAATGCCATTGCGGTGATTATGGCCGTGGGGGGATCCACCAATTCCGTGCTCCATCTCCTGGCGATCGCCAACACCATTGGGGTGCCCTTGACCCTGGACGATTTTGAAACGATTCGTCATAAGGTGCCGGTGCTCTGTGATCTGAAACCCTCCGGGAAATATGTCACCACCAACCTCCACCAAGCAGGGGGCATTCCCCAGGTGATGAAAATGCTGTTGGTGCATGGGCTATTGCATGGGGACGCCTTGACCATCTCTGGGCAAACCATTGCCGAAGTCCTCGCCGATGTGCCGGACACCCCCTCCCCTGATCAAGATGTGATTCGTCCCTGGGAAAACCCCGTCTATCAAGAAGGGCATTTAGCCATTTTGAAAGGGAATTTAGCTACAGAAGGGGGGGTTGCCAAAATTAGCGGCATTAAGCGCTCGGCCATCACCGGCCCGGCCCGGGTCTTTGAATCCGAAGAAGACTGCCTTGACGCCATTCTGGCCGGCAAAATCCAAGCTGGGGATGTGGTGGTGGTCCGTTATGAAGGCCCCAAAGGGGGCCCCGGGATGCGGGAAATGTTGGCCCCCACCTCTGCCATTATTGGTGCTGGTCTAGGGGACTCCGTCGGTCTGATTACCGATGGTCGTTTTTCTGGGGGAACCTACGGTTTAGTGGTGGGTCATGTGGCCCCGGAAGCTTTCGTGGGGGGGACGATCGCCTTGGTGGAAGAGGGGGATTTGATTACCATCAACGCCGAGGAACGGTTACTGCACCTCCAGGTTGACGATGCGGTCTTAGCAGAACGACGGGCTCGTTGGTCTCCCCCCCAACCCCGCTATCAACGAGGGGTTCTGGCCAAATACGCTAAGCTAGTCTCCTCCAGTAGTTTGGGGGCTGTTACGGATGCCAATTTATCCTGAGGATTTCCCCTTGGGGTTGTTCCCAGTGCCCTAGGATCCGTGCCCTCGGAGTAAGGCGGCGATCGCCGCCTGGCGGTTGAGTTGGGCCAGATCCAAAGCGGTTAGTCCTCCGGGATTTTTGTGGTTGATGCGGATCCCGGGTATTTGTAACAAAGCCTTGACTGCTTCTAGGTGCCCTCGGTGACAGGCCCACATCAGCGCCGATGCCCCTTGGGCGTCGGTTTGGTTCACATCGGCCCCCGCCGCTATTAATAAGGGCAACACATTGACGTGATTGTGAGCCACTGCTAGCATCAGCGGCGTTTGGCCCTGGTTAACCGGTTGCTGGGCATTGGCCCCCGCTTCCAGTAGGGCTGCCACAATTACCCCCCGGATGGGGCCGGCTAGGGTGTTAGTGGTCAATGCCATCAGTAGGGGAAATTCCCCCGTCGGACTGAAATTCGGATCTGCCCCGGCCCCCAATAATTGCCGCACAATTTCCCCTTCTCCCTGGGCGATCGCCAATATCAAAGGGGTGTCCCCCGCTTGATTGACCACATCCACGGTGGCCTGGGCGGCTAACAACTGCTGCACAATCGCTAAATGACCTTCCAAACAGGCCAGGTGCAGCGCCGTGTCCCCCTGGTCATCTTGATAATCCACTGGCCAGTGATCCTGTAAAAACCCCTTGATCATCTGCCCCTTGCCCTCACTGGCGGCCATCAGCCAACTATCGCCGTCCAACGGGATGTTTAAACATTGCAACAGGTCGAGATTATCCTGGGCAATCACCCAATCGAGGGGGAAATCCTCGGGGACGTTGAGGCGATCGGTGTTAGCCCCGTGCTCCAGTAGTAGGGTCACCACCGGACGATGATTCCCCTGCAGCGCTAATTGCAACGCGGTGGCACCATCCCGATCCTGGTGGTTAAGGTCAGCCCCCGCCGCTAATAACAGTTTCACCATAGGGCGATCGCCCCGGAAGGCGGCAATCATTAATGCGGTACTCCCATCATCATTACCTTGATCGATAGCGGCCCCCGCTGCAATTAACCGTTCGGCGATCGCCGTTTGTTGTTGGGAAGCGGCTAACATTAACGGTGTCATGCCGTGGGGCGGGCGAGCAAAATTCACATCGGCCCCGGCATTGATTAACTGCGCCACAATCTCCCCTTGACCGGCGCCAATGGCATAGAGTAACGGTGAAAGACCCGCTTCATCCCGACAATTGAGCCTAGGAGTTGCCCCCAGGGCCTGGGAGACGACCTGCCATTGCCCCTGACGTGCCGCCGCAAGTAATGCCGACTGTTTGTCATCCATACCGTTAACCGCTTTTTCTGACTCAGATAAATACTAAAAACCTAGCCACCTCCCATGAGAGTGACATAAGCAAATAGTATCCCACCAACGAAAAAGCTCCCCATCGGGAGCCAAAATCATCTCAACGGGGAAACGCCCTAGGCTTTCTTGGGCGAGAGAAACATCATCATATTTCGCCCTTCCCGTTTGGGGGCCTGTTGGATATCGGCTAGGGTTTCGAGATCCGTTGCCATGCGTTTTAACAAATCTTCGGCTAAGTGGGCGTGTTGAATTTCGCGGCCCCGGAAGTTCACCGTCGCTTTGACCTTATCGCCAGCTTTTAGGAATCGCTTGGCTTGACTAACACGGACTTGATAATCGTGCTCGTCGATTTTATAGCGCATTTTGACTTCTTTTACGTCCGCTGTGTGCTGCTTTTTCTTGGCTTCCCGCGCTTTTTTCTCTTGCTCAAATTTATATTTGCCATAGTCCATGATGCGACAAACCGGCGGGTCGGCGGTTTCACTCACTAGCACCAGATCGAGTTCTCGTTCATCCGCAATGTCAAGGGCTTCACTGGGGGTAATAATGCCCAGTTGAGAACCGTCGCTATCAATGACTCGTATTTCAGGGAAACGGATTCGTTCGTTAATTTTGGGTAAATCGCGTTGGGGTTTTCTTTTATCGGCCACAGGTGTTTTTTGTTGAAGTTTACGGAAAGTGTTGGGTTTACAAAAGAGAATGCTAACTATGCCATTCTACCGACTCTTTTGGCTTTTCGGCCCCAAACCTTAAGAACCCTTAGCAAAACGCAACGCATTTCCGGAGCAGGGTTAGCAATGTGACCTAATGTTGACAAGATGGGCGGCGAATCAGGACTCATCGCCCCTTGCTTTTGTAGAATCTTAACTTGGTAGACTTTAATTTCCTTCTCTCTGAACGAATAATCTGTTAAACTTGCCCGTCTGTCCGTCATTTACCTTTCCCCCCCTCCATTATGGCCCCCCGCTCCGCTGGCGCGATAGTTTTTAACCCCCTGGAATGTCGTCCCGACAGTTATCACGGTTGGTACACCCAGGGGAATTCGCTCCTTGAGCAACGGCGTTACAGCGATGCATTGATGAGCTATGAACGGGCGTTGGAGTATTATCCCGATGATTATTGGGCCTGGTACAAACGGGGAATTACCCTAGAACACCTTAGACGTTATGCCGATGCGGCCGCTAGCTATGGCAATGCCTGTCAGGTTAAGCCCGATAACTATTGGGCCTGGTATGACCAAGGATGTCTTTTGCTCAATGAAATTAATGACTTTGCCGCAGCGATTCCCTGTTTTCAGCAGGCGTTAGCCCATCTTCCCCACGATTATTGGGCGACCTATCGTTTGGGGGAAGCCTATCGCTTAACCGGACATTATGGCGCGGCGATCGCCACGTTTGAAAAATCGTTAAAAATCCGACCCCAGGATTTTTGGGGCTGGTACCGGCGGGCCGACTGTTTTCGGCGCTGGGGACGCTATGCGGACGCCCTCAATGCCTATCAAAAAGCGTTAAAGGTGAGACCCACGGATTATTGGGCCTGGTTCCGCCGGGGGGAACTCTGGCAGAAATTGGGGCGATATGGGGCGGCGATCGCCGACTATCAACGGGTCCTAGTGTTGGAACCCGAAGATGATTATGTGTGGTATGAGATGGCCCGTTGTCAAACTCAACAGGGTCACGCCAACGATGCGATCTATTCCCTCGGCAAAGTTTTAGACTGGTATCCAAGAACTTATTTGCGCCTCATTCAAGGGGATGAAGTCTTTCAGTCCTTACAAATTTATCCCAGCTATCGCGCGTTAATCAAAGTTGCTCACCGCAACATAGATCCCGATACAGATTAATTAATCATTACTCACAATTCTCTTTGTCCCCAGGGACGTTGGACCGGCGATCGTTGCACTGCCGGGGTCGTCACTAGGGGGAGACACCGCCGTTGGTCAATCCATGTTAAACGCGAACCAAACCGACCAAACAATAATCCCCACAAACACCACTGTCCCCAATAAAAACGCCGTGCTATGTAGACTATCGGAATCAATGAGGGTCATAGAAAACAAAACTTAGGGCAGAGGTTAGGTAAACACCCAAGGGAGCTTTTTAAGTTTATCGGAGATTAGGCAACTCTGACGAAAAACGGCAGTAACATCACAATTTATAACAATTGCGCCGGGGGGAAGTGCGCCTTTGACACAATGGGAAACAACGTTGACCCCGTTCTTTGCCTCACCCATGGCCCATTTTCTCTACCATCTTTTACACTGGCTGCACCCCTTGCAAACGCCCCTGTGTTTTGGGGTAGCCTGGTTATTCTTGGGGTATTTGGGGGTAACACTCTGGCAGTTTGTCCAGGATATTTGGCAACAGAGTCAAGTCATGCACCGGATTCCCTGTCATAATTGTCAATTTTTCACCAACGATCATCGGCTTAAATGCCCGCTGCACCCCGTGGTGGCAAATTCTGAAACAGCGATTGATTGCCGGGATTATGCGGCCCGCCTGTGATGTTCCCCCTCCCTTGACGTTATTGGATCGGATATGAAAATTGGCATTGTGGGACTTGGGTTAATTGGTGCGTCCCTGGCGGGGGATTTGCGGCACCACGGCCATGAGGTTTACGGGGTGTCTCGACGGGGCAGCACCTGTGAAACGGCCCTAGCGCGGGGCTTGGTGGATTTTGCCCAACCGGATCTGGCCTTGCTCAGGGCCACGGATGTGGTTTTTCTCTGTACCCCCATCCACACCATTATTCCGACCCTAGCAGCCCTGGTTCCCCATTTACACGCCGATGTAATCGTGACCGATGTGGCGTCGGTCAAAACGGCGATCGCCCAACCCGCCACCCACTTATGGCCGGGGTTTATTGGGGGCCATCCCATGGCGGGGACCGCCGACCAGGGCATCGACGCGGCCCAGGCAAACCTGTTTCAGGGGGCGCCCTATGTGCTGACGCCCACGGAAACAACGGATCTCACCCAGTTAGAAACCTTGAAAGCGCTGATTGCCCCCCTCGGTGTCAGGCTTTACCAGTGTTCCCCGGAAGACCATGATCAAGCAGTGGCCTGGATTTCCCATCTGCCGGTGATGGTGAGTGCGGCCCTCATCCACGCCTGTGACCAAGAAACCCAGGGCAATATTTTCACCCTCGCCCAACAGTTAGCCAGTTCTGGTTTTCGAGATACCAGTCGGGTGGGGGGAGGAAATCCCGAACTGGGGCGGTTAATGGCGGAATATAATCAACCGGCGTTACTGAAAAGTTTAAAAATTTATCAACAACAATTACAGAATCTGATCACCCTCATTGACCTCAAGCAATGGGAGGAAGTGGAAGCCAAACTCCAACAGGCCCACGGCGATCGCCCCCATTATCTGGGTCAATTCCCCCCGGCGTGAAACCTTTAGCCCAACGCACCGATCTGTAAAAATAACGAATTGATTCAACCGATGCCCCGATAACCCATGATTATTGCCATCACTGCCCTCAAAGGAGGGGTGGGAAAAACCACCACTGCTATCCACTTGGCGGCCTATCTACAACAAAAAGATCAAACCCTCGTCATTGACGCTGACCGCAATCGCTCGGCCTTGATTTGGGCGCGGGAAGAAAAGCTGCCGTTTCAGGTGGCCTCCCAGGCCGGCGCCACCGGCATCATTAGCAAATATCCCCATATTGTGGTGGATACCCGGGCCCGACCGGAGGCGGATGAGTTTCGAGATTTAGCCGAAGGCAGTGATCTCTTAATTGTGCCCACCACCCCCAACCATTTGGACTTAGACGCCACCTTTAAAGCGGTGGAGCAGTTAACCCCCCTCAAGGTGAATTACAAAATTTTATTAACCAAGGTAGACGCTCGCACCAAGGGAGGACGGGAGGCCCGGCAGTTGTTGGAATCCCACAATCTACCGTTATTTAAAACCGAAATTCCCCTATTAGTGGCCTTTGAACGGGCCTCCCAAAAGGGGGTGATTATCCGCGATTATGCCGATCCCCGGTCCACCTTAGCTTGGCGACGCTATAAAGCAGTGGGACGGGAGATTGTGCCCTAAAACGTTTTGAGATCGGAGATTTGGGCTAATTTTTCAATTTCCGCTGTCACCGCATTATATTCATGGTTCAGTTGGACGATGAGGGCCCGGGAGAGTTGATCCTGTTTCAACAACGCTTTTTGGTAATAGGTTTGGGCTTCCTGGAGCTTCCCCATTTCCATCTCCCGACGGCCTTCATTGCGGAGAAATTGTCCCTTGAGGTAAAGCAATTCAGGGTTGTCAGGGGTGATCGCCAGGGCCTTGTCGAGGTTCATCATGGCTAAATCATACTGTTCCAAATCCCGATAGGTCGTCGCCAGGGCGCGGTATTTGAGATAATCGGGGGCGGCGAACTGTTCAAAGCGTTTAATGACCTGTTCAGATTGGTTGAAGGGGGTATAGCGCGATAAAAATAGGTCTAGATAGCCCCGCAGTAGATTCACTTCCGGATCATTGGGATTTAACGCCGTGGCTTTGTCGAGGTAGTCAAAAATCATGCCGGTTTTACCCACGGCTTGTAGATAACTACCTTTTTTGAGAAGATACCCCCCTTCGAGGAAATGACCCACCGCCAGGTAAAGATTGCTGCGGAGGGGATCAACGGCGCTAAGGCGTTCCGCCGCCTCCCGGGTTTTCTCTGCGTAGTTCTTCATGCCTTCCAAATCATTACCATCGTAGGCAAAGGACGCTTTCATGGCATAGGCTAGCGGTTCGTTGGGTTCCTGTTGCACCGCAGTGACCAAAATAGTTTCAGCGCCCCGGTAGTCTCCTTCTTTAAAAATGGCCTCAAAGGCCGCTTCGGTTTCGTCGCCAATGGCGTGGGGGTTGTTGGGGCGGAAGGGATCCCCGGCCCAGGCCGGTGACATCCCCAGGGCGATCGCCGTCAACAAACTAACACTCAGAAAACGGGGAGCAGAGAAACGGGTGAGGATAGCCAACATAGGACGTAAGTCAATCAATGGGGGAAAGTGTTAAGGGGAAATGTTAAGGGTGGCGAAGGGGAATCACGGTAACATTTGAAGAAATCTGCGGCGTCAACTGGATGGCCGCCTCGGTTTAACAATGGGTTCTTGGATTGAATTATTATGCTGTATTTAAAAAATGTGGGTTATCATCCCCCCGCCACATTGCAACCCATTTTAAAAGATATTAATTTACAATTAGCGCCCCAGGAACTCGGTTTGATAATTGGCCCCAGTGGTTCGGGGAAAACGACGCTATTGGAAATTTTAGCGGGCATGGCAGAAGCGACAACGGGGCAACTCCTCTGGCAAACCCAGGAATTGACGCCCCTGCATCTGCAACAGTTGTGTGGGTTAGTGTTTCAATTCCCTGAACGACATTTTTGTGGTGGGACGTTGCTAGAAGAGTTACGGTTGGGACATCCGGAATTAAGTCGGGGTCGCATTGCGGAAGCGTTACAGGAAGTGGGGTTAGGCCATTGTCCCTGGAATTTATCGCCCCAGGCCTTGAGTGGGGGGCAACAGCGACGGTTATCATTGGCGGTGCAATTAATTCGTCAGCCCAATATTTTATTGCTGGATGAACCCACCGCCGGCTTGGATTGGTCGATGCGGCAACAGTTAGCCCAGTTGTTGGCTAAGTTAAAAACCCACTGGAGTTTGCTGGTGGTGAGCCATGATCCCGGGGAATTAATGGCGATCGCCGACCGTTGCTGGCGTATTGACCAGGGAATTTTAACGGAAGTATCGCTTTCTGCCTTAAAAACCGCCTCTTGAGGGGTCTGTATCCTTGAGGGCACTACTCCATAATGTGAGGAGCGGCCAGGGCTTGTTTGGCTAATGTTCTTTCCAAGAGGACAGTATAAATGGGTTGACCCCCCAGGGCTTCTGCTACGATACTGGCCACTAAACAGGTCACCAACAAGGGCAAAATGACAAAGTAATTATCCGTCATTTCAATGGTTAAGAGGATCGCGGTGAGGGGGGCCCGCACCGTTGCCGCCACCAATGCCCCCATGCTGGCGATCGCCATTACAGCGGGTTCGGGGATCTGGGCCGGAAAAAGTTGATGGAAATGGCGGGCAATCATCACACTACTCACCGATGCCAGGGCTAACATGGGGGCAAAAATTCCACCGATCGCCCCGGAGCCGTAACACAATAGGGTTAACCCAAAGCGTCCGATGAAAACAGCGGACAATAGATAGGAGGGGGCCTGACTGTTAAACGCCCAAATAATGGCATTATCCCCCCCGTCCGTTAACGGTAGATTGACCAGGGATAATACGCCGACCATTCCCCCCAAGCACCAGCCTTTCCAGGGGACGGCGATCGCCGGTAACCGATCCACCCAATCTAAGACCCGAAATAAGCAGTAGTTAAACCCGTAACCCATCACCCCGAAGAAAATCCCCAACAATAAAAACATCCAGAGGGATTGCAACGGTACCCGGTCAAATTGGGTTAAGCTCATCACCGATGCTTGACCGTGAATCATCCGTAGAATCAACGTTGCCATCACACACCCCACCAACAGTGAATGGTAGCCCAGGGTTTGCTCCCGAAACCGGGGGCGCATTTCTTCCCCAATTAATACCAATCCCGCCAAAGGCGCATTAAAGGCCGCGGCCAACCCCGCTCCTGCCCCAACGGCAATTAACACACGTTTATTTTCCTGGCTCACCCTTGTCCATTGGCTCACCATTTGACCGATGCTACCGCCAATCTGAATGGTGGGCCCTTCAAACCCCGCCAATAAACCCGCTCCGAGGGATAGGATGCCTCCCAGAAATTTAATCGGCAGCACCTGTTGCCAGCGCATGGGTAAATGCCCCTCCAAATGCCCTTCAATTTGGGGAATGCCACTACCACTGGTATCGGGGGCAAAACGCCGCATTAGGTAAAAACTCAGCGCCACCATAGCTCCACTTACCCCAGCGGGCAGTAACCAGGACAAAAGGGGCAAGGGCGCCACAAAATCTGCCAATAGCGATCGCCACTGGAGTAGGGTATGGACAATGGACTTAAACCCCGACGCGACAAAGCCGGTAATCAGCCCCACCAGTAAGGCGGCCCCTAAAATCCGGAGGTTCAAGGGACGACTTCTCAGACCAAATTGTTGGGGCAGGGCAGCAAGCCAGTCGCGGTCAAGGTTAGGAATCATACGCCAGGGTTAGCAGGCATTGGCAAAAGCTTGGCTAATAAAGGGCAACAGACGGCGATCGGTTGCCAGTGCTGAGTTTTCAGTGAATACCACTAATAGATAGGGATTCTGACCCGGAATTTCAATATAGGCACAGTCATGGCGAACTTTACTGGTCCACCCGGCTTTTGACCAAATACGGGCATTGGCAGGTAATCCGGCCCCCAAAAACCCTGTCACTTGATTTTCTTCCCCCGGCGGTGGTGCTGGTGTGGCTAAGTCCCGCTGTAACCACTGCATCATCTGTTGGGACCGGGAGGAGGACACGGCAACCCCGCCAATAATACTGTGCATTAACCGAGCCACGGCGTTAGTGGTTAGCATATTGCGGTTTTCATAGAGTTCCCCCACAAACGCCCGTTCCCGGCCATAGTAACCCTCTCCCCAGGTTTTTTGATTGATATTGATCGCTTGCAATTCCTCCCACCCGAGGGACTGAAAATAGCGGTTTACAATATTCCGTTGTTGCTTCCAGGTTTCAAAGGGCGCACTGGGTAAGGGGGGGCCACTGGTGGTGCCGGTGAGGACATCAACGATGAAACTGGTGGCATCGTTGCTGGATTCCACCACCATGTCCCGGATGGCCCGTTCCAACTCCGGGGAGTCCGGCACCATCTCGCTATGCAACCATTCGGCGATCGCCACTAGGTAGAACAGTTTGACCACGCTGGCGGGATAAATCCGTTCAATGCCCCGGTAACTAAAGCCCCGGACAGGGTATTTCCAAAACTCATTGGCGGAGATGGCCCCACCGGTATTGACCACCACCGGGGGATCGTACACTAACCACGTTAAGGCGATTTGATCCCGTTGGAGGTCTGGAAAGGCTTGCCAAACGGTCTCGAGGATGGCTTCAACCATTTCTCCCAGATGGGGATCGGCGTTAAAAAACGACATAGGATTAGGGGGTTAGGGACTATGGGGCGGTTTCCGCGGGGGGAAGACGGCGAATATCAGAATAAAAGGCACTGTGGCTGTAGTGATCGCCCCGTTGGATCAAACTGGTTCTGAGTCGTAAATTAGGGCTGGCATACCAGTGCCTTTCGGCTAAGCTCGTCTCCGCATCCTGGAGGTTAAGGGTCAGACAGTCATCTTCCCCCAGATGGTAATGACCCGTTAACAGGGGTAATGTCGGCAGTGCTGTTCCCCGCCACAGTTGACCCCGATTGCTGTGATCGCTGTCCGGCAGAAAGCCATAATAAATCGTTCCCATTTGCTTGGGTTTTCCCCAATCCACGGAGGTATCCCACTGTAATTGCAACACCACCCAATGGTCAGATTGATCCGGGTTGACCTTGGCTTGCAGGGGCTGGATAGCGGGATCAGTGGCCAGCAGGCGCTCGACGGTTACATCGGATTTATCATTAGCTGCCTCATTTTGGTCAAAGCGATAATTTGTCCGCTGCGATAACCATTTTCCTTCCCAAGCGCTGATAAAATCCAAAAACTGCATAGTCAAAAAAAGCTTTTTCCTGAGGCGATCGCCCCTTATTTTAGGCTATTTCGCGTCAGTTACCCAACCCCATCGTCACGGTGGTTAATGTCTCGGTGCATGGTTTTTGCCCCCTGCCTTGTTCAACGGCGATCGCCGAATAAATGGGATACACTCAAACAAAACAAGCGTCAATAATGGGGTTAATGATATGACAGCCCTCCAAACCCGTCCGTTGGAAAAGACCCTCAAAATCCGCTGGGAAAAACTGCCGGATGACTTCATTTTGCCTGACGAACCTGTGGAAAGTAATTTACAACCCCTCTTGGCCGCCGCCCTCCGGGAGGCCCTAGAATTGGCTGGTCTCATCTTGGAAGCCAGCCTCATTGCCACCAACTTTGGTATTTGCGCCACGGTGGATGACAAAACCGTCGTTAAAGCCCCCGATTGGGTGTACATCCCCCGGGTGGACCCCCTGAAAGACGGCGTTATCCGTCGCAGTTATACCCCCCACACGGAGGGCGATCGCCCTTTGGTGGTGATGGAATTTATTTCAGAAACGGAGGGGGGGGAATATTCCATCAATCCCTATTATCCCTACGGCAAATGGTACTTTTATGAACAGATTTTACGGGTTCCTATTTATGCCATTTTCCATCCTAAAACCGCCTGTTTAGATGTCTATCGCCTCATAGACGGCAAATATCAACACCAAAAACTGGGGGCGGATGGTCGCCTGTGGCTCGAGGAAATGGCGCTATTTCTGGGAGTTTGGCAGGGGAAAAAAGCGGAAATGACCACTAACTGGCTACGGTGGTGGGACCGCGATGGCAATTTATTGCTCTGGGGGCAGGAAAGTTTAGAGCTGGAACGGCAACGTCTCGCCGCTGAAAAGCAAAAACTAGCAGAACAGAAAGAGAAAACGGAGCAAGCCAAATTGCAGGCCGAGCAGGAAACTCAGCGGGCTGAGCAAGAAAAGTTACGGGCCGAGCAGGAAACCCAGCGGGCTGAGCAAGAAAAGTTGCGAGCTGAAACATTGGCCCAAAAACTTCGGGACTTGGGGGTCGATCCAGAGAATTTATAGACAATTTTCCTGCTCAAGCTATTTAGTCAATCCCTACCGACTCAGGTAGGGAAATTTTTTTAGTGCCGAGAATATGGATAGATGTTGCCCAATCGGGGTTACAGCGTGCCAAACCCTTTCTTCTTCTTTTTCTTTTTCGCTTTTTTCCCCATGGGGTTGTATCCCCGAAAACCGGGTTGACTGGGATTGCCAAACATCCCTCCGCCCATGCCGGGCATCCCAGGCATAGCAGGCATACCGCCCATGCCCATTTGTTGCATCATGCCCCGCATACGGGTAAAGTTGGTGACCAGCTTAGATACGTCAGTTTCGCTATGCCCCGATCCTTTGGCAATCCGACGGCGGCGACTGGGGGATTTCGCCAACAAATCAGGATTTTTGCGCTCTTCCACGGTCATAGAGCCGATCATCGCTTCGGTGCGTTTGAGTTCTTTTTCCCCTTTTTCAATATCGCTACTACTCAGCTTGTTCATGCCGGGAATCATCTTCAGTAATCCCCCCAGAGACCCCATATTTTTCATCAAGCGCATTTGCTTGATGAAGTCGTCAAAGTCAAAGCTGGCTTGCAAAATCTTATTTTGCATTTTTTCGACATCGGCAATGTCGATCGCCTCTTGAGCTTTTTCCACCAGGGTCAACACATCGCCCATGTTAAGAATGCGGCTGGCCAGGCGATCGGGGTAGAAGGGTTGTAACGCCTCGACTTTCTCCCCTACCCCCACAAATTTAATCGGTTGACCGGAGATTTGCCGCACCGAGAGGGCCGCCCCCCCCCGGGTATCGCCGTCTAATTTGGTCAGGATAGCCCCAGTAATGCCAATTTCTTGATGGAAGGTATGGGTGAGGCTCGCAGCCTCTTGCCCTGTCATGGCGTCCACCACCAGCAGAGTATCATCTGGTTTAACGGTGGCTTTGATGCGGGCCAGTTC
>JAYKHU010000165.1:0-12333 GCA_035285105.1 Synechocystis sp. | reverse complement strand
GATAACAGCCCAGACCGATCCCCGTGAGTCGATGGTTATGGCGGTTGCGGAGATAGAGTCGGAAGAGATTTTGGCACTGGTCTGAGGCCATGCCCTTGCCGGTATCGCTGAGGGTAAATCGTACGGTGTGGGCGTCGAGTTCCACTGTCAGGGTCAATGTAATGCCGGGGGGATTATGTTTGAGGGCGTTGCTGAGTAAATTATCAAATACCTGTTGGAGATAATGCCGATCGCCATTGAGGGGAGGAATGGTGGGGGGACAGTGAACCGTTAGCGCAACGTGATGTTGGTCGAGGGACGATCGCCAGTGTTGCACCCGTTGACTTAAAAAGGATGCTAAATTAATGGATTCCCGTTGTAAATGGAGGGGTCGGCCTTCGGCAGTCTGTTCCTCCGCCAGGGCATTGAGTAAGGTTAATTGGCGATCGCCACTGTGAATGAGGCGGTCTAAAATGGGGCGGGCCAGGCTAACGGTGTCATCGGCATTCGTCTGTAGGGACTTCAGCACCATTAACAAACCCATCACCGAGGTTCGTAGATCGTGGGAAATGGCTTGGACAAAAACGGCTTTCAACTGTTGCAGCGCTTGCAACTCCGCCATTTTGTCTTCTAGTTGGGCGGTGCGCTCTGCCACCTGTTGTTCCAAGTGGTCATTGACCCCTTGAACTCGTTGATACAGTTGAGCCTGTTGAATGGCGATCGCCACCTGGGTTCCCAATTGTTCTAACAATCGCACTTCCCCCTTTTGCCAATGCCGGGGTTGACGACATTGGTGAACCACAATCATCCCCAACGCCCCTTCTAGGGTTGTTAAAGGAACGACCAGTAACGCCTTAACGCGATAGCGAACCAAGTAGGGTTTCAGGTCAAAATCGTCGGGGAGTTGCTCCGGATGATGCACCACTAACACCTGGGGGGGAATGGTTGTCAGCATTTCCCCAGAACGGGGTTGACGGGAATGGGCGTCCCGTCGCGTGGGATAGGCGGGATCACAGGATTCTGCTTGGACTTCCAGTTGATCTTGGTCGTTCAGTAGGGACACATAGACACGCTCCACCTGAAGCAAGCGACGCACCTCCTCCACGGTGGTCTGAAAAATATGTCCGACCTCCAAGGATTGCCGGACTCGCTGGGCCACTTCAGCCAATAACCGTTCCCGTTCCCAACTGGCCCGTAACTGCTCCTCTGTCCGCCGCCGTTCACTCACCACCACCGATAGCAATAAACTGGTGGTTCCTAGCACCAAAAAAAATGTCTGCAGTAGGACCATCGCCCCCAATAAATTGGCGCTTTGAATGGTAAACGTCCCGTACCCCTGCACCGTGGCGGCGATCGCCCAAATGGCCAACAGGGAAAGGGATCCCACGCCCCCCCAGGTGGGGAAGCGAATACTGGCCCAAACCACCAGGGGAAAGGGTAAATATTCCAGCCACTGGGCCAGCCCCATTCCCCCCGCCTCTAACACCGGGGTAAAGGGACGGCGGGCAAACATAATACTCGCTAACCCCAGCAAACTACTGCCCCCCACCAAAACTTCTAGGAACTTGCCTCGCCCTGGCGATCGCCACAGTCCCCGCCCTTGATAGGTCATCTTTAGCAGGAGTGGGGTGGTCAACAAAATGCCACAGGCACTGCCTAGGCCAACATTGCTTGCGGTCAGTCCCCCCTGGGCCATTGAGGGCCCCCAGCGTAAAACCGTATGTAAAAACGCCAGGGCGATCGCCGTTAACGCCGCACTTAATCCCACCCCGGCCACTAAAAAGCCCATGCCATCCTGCAATCTCTGAAAAAGGGGTGAGAATGCCCAAAATGCGAGTCCCCGCCGTGCCACCATGACACTGCTGCCGGCCACCATGCCCGTGACTAGGGCCGCACCAATGCCCCCCAGGGAAAAATGCCCTATCGTTAGCAGAGGGAAACCGGTGGCGATCGCCAACCCCACCATGGCGGCCCCGGCAAATTGTTCCCCCCCAATCCATAACACCGCCAAGCCCAAACCCTGGCCAATGCCCAGCGCCAACGCTTCACCGCCGCTCCCCAAACCCATTTGGCTCAGCACAGTGCCCGCCATGACGGTGATCGCCGTTCCCCCCTGTTGAAATCCCTCCCACCAGGGGAGAGGGGTCGGTCGCGTTAGTTTGGAAAGATGAATCAGCATAGCGTCAAACAGTCAAATAGGGCTGGGTCAATCGACAAGCGTAAAAACAAGTAGAGCACTAATATTTCAAGGTATTTTTACGGAACTTATTATTTATAGGCACAAAAATAAATCAGTAAGCCTATCTCTTTAACTCAACTTTGCCTAAACTAGAATTGGTTTCACTTCCCCCCACTGGGTGAAAAGCGCTTGAGCGACGTATGAAAATCTTGATTGTCGAAGATGATCCCTTAATGCAACTGGGTTTAGCCCAGGCATTGGGAAATGAAAGCCAGTTTGAAATTATGGGTCAGGCGGAAGATGGCTATGGGGCCGTACAACAGGCGATCGCCTTGCGGCCGGATATTGTAATTATGGATATCGGACTCCCGGGTTTGGACGGCATTGAAGCCACCAAGCAAATTAAAACTGCCGTCCCCAAAATTCATGTGGTTGTCTTGACCTCCCACACCCTCCCCAATGAAATTATTGCAGCCCTAGCCAGTGGGGCCGATGCCTATTGCATCAAGGGGGCGACCTTAGAACATTTAATTAAGGCGATCAATGCCGCGAAAGATGGTGCTACCTATCTCGATCCCCAAATTGCCCGGGTTGTGGTTGAAAATCTTAAACCCGCACAGGAGATAGACCAAGAGACTAACATCGCCAGTCTTTCAGAACGGGAAGTGGACGTTTTGAAATTAATTGTCCAAGGTAAAAGCAACCAAGAAATTGCCAAGGATCTCTATCTCAGTACTAACACCATCAAAACTCACGTCCGGGGGATTATGAATAAGTTATCCGTTGATGATCGGGTTCAAGCGGCGGTTATTGCCCTACGGTCGGGCTTGGTTTGAGAGTTTGCCAAACCTGGGCCATGCCCTCCACCACCACGGGCATCTTTTTCAGGGTGCGTAGGGGGATGCCTTCTTCCCAGGCCAGGGTCAAGAGGGAAATTCCCGCTTTTGCTGAATGTCCGAACCAATGGGCCCCCAAAATGTGATCCTGCTGATCGGTCAGAATCTTACAAAATCCCCGCAGAGGGGAATCGGGCTGATAGGCTTCATAACCGTGATAAATATGAATTTGTTCCCCTTGCTCCGTCGCCTGTTGCTCGTTTAAGCCGATGCGATACCAAGGCAACGGTAAATCAAGGCCAAAGGGAATGGGGGCATAATCAATTGGCCCCTGGCGATCGCCGAAAACCCGATCAACCACATAATGTCCTTCTTGAATGGCGATCAGTGGCGAAGTATAGCCCTTCAGCCAGCCGCCACAGGCAAAAATTTGGGGATGGGTCGTTTGTAAACAGTCATTAACGGCAAGATAGGACGCTTTTGACTCACGTTCGGGGGTAAACGCGGGTATTTGCTGTAACCATTGCCAGGGCAGGGCGGGTAACGGGAGCTGCCAAAATTGATCCACCTGACGCTGATGGAACTGGCCCCCAGTCGTGAACGACAATCTATGGGTTTGGGGATCGGGTATCCATTCAGCACTAAACCCCTGACAGTTTCCCCAAAAGGTGACGCCTTGGGTCGCTAGGTAACGCTGTAACCAATCACTCATTTCCCGGTCTTCCCCCGGCAAGGGATGGGGATTACGGCTGAAAAGGTGTACGGCATGTCCTCGGTGGGCTAATTGCTGGGCCAACAGTAAATTCTGAGGGAGTGCCCCCCAAATGCCCCAAGTGTTAGTACTGGCAGCGGGTTGGGCAGTGTTAGATGATGTCCAGGGATGTTGAGTCGCTTGATACCGATCCACGTCCGTGGTTAATAAAAATGCGCGGGCGGTTAACGTCCGCTGGGTTCCTTGCCAAAGACAGGCAGTTTCGGTTGGTTGAATGGTGCCTTCCTCGGGGATGACATCAACGCCCAAGGCGGCCAACTGTCGCAGACATTCCCAGGGATCCGTCCCAGACTCGCTGTTTTGTTCTGCGGGTTCTTTCTGTGCCCATGCCCGTTCCCATCCTTGGGTAATCAAGGCAATGCGGGGCTGTTTCGCGGTTTGAATGCCTCGCTGGGCAGCACTTAACCCCTCTGGACTCGCACCGATAATGGCTAAATCATACATACGTATTTTATGCAATAGCCCCCACTCGACCACGGGCATCTGTAGGGGGCTAGGAGAGTATTCAGCTGTCACCAGGGGGGTTAAACCAGTTTCAGATCAGGATATTCGCTGATGATGTCATTACTGGTGAGGGTGTCCCCTTCCTGTTGGGGGGTCCAAAGCACTTCAATGGCTAAGAGACGATCGCCACCGAGGCCACCCAGGGATTGCAAAGCGGTTTTCAGATCGCTGGAATCATTGACCGTCGGCAGATTGAGTTTACCCAAGGCCGCCGCAATGATGGTAACGAGGATATATTCCCCGGCCGCATCCGGGACTAATTCTGCGTCATCCCCCCCCAACACGGGACGGCGATCGCTCTGGCGTAATTGGTTATTGAAATTACTGAGGGTTTCATCGCTAAATTTACTGCGTTCCGTTAGGGCCAATTGATTAAACGCCGCTTCCGCAATGCTCAGGCGGGCCGTATCACTTTGGCTAGACCCATAGACCCAATATTCCGGGTGACGGAGTAGGGCAAGGGTGGCTTCTTGCAGCACTAACGAGCGGCCATTGGATGTCCCGGTATCCGCCGACAGGGCCAATTCATCTAACTCTTGTTTGAGGCTGCGGGCATTGGCCAATAAGCCCACTTGAATTTGGGCAATCCCCACCTGGGGATCCTCATTGTCCATCATTGACCCCCCAGTGCTGCCCCCATTTCCCCGGATGGCATTGATCACCACATTGGCGATCGCAATCATGATCAAAATGCCAAACAGGCCACCAAAACCGCCACCAAAGCCAAAGAAGGGAATGATGAAGGGAAATCCGAAGCCACCGCCCACGCGACTGCCACCGGAACGATAGCTGCCCCCCCGAGGCGCACTGTTGAAACTCCGACTGGGGGCCCGGAATGAGCCACCGCCGATTCTCCCCCCACTCCGGGCCGCCGCCGCTTCCGAGGCTGGGCCAAAGACCAGCGCAAACACTAATAAAAGGGCGATCGCCGCTGAGCCAGTGCGCGTCACCACAGACCGCCAGGAAAATTTTTGTAAAAAGCGCAAATTCTTTAGCATAAAAAACACGTTTTATCAGGTCGAAACAATTAACGGTAAAGAGAGATCAGTCAGATCCTAAGATACTATCCACTTCCTTCTAGGTTGACATATTCGTTGGGGGGACGGCACGGCGGTTGGGGGATGAGAACCCAAAAAGAACAGGAGTTTTACAAGAGTCAGGCTTGGGCCTTTTTCGGGGCCCCTCTCCACTGAAACCGGGGAGCGGGCATTTCCCAGTCTAATAAAATAGTCAACGGTGAGATGAGCAATAACCCCCAGAACAGGGCGGTGGGGAGATAAAAATAATATTGCAAAATCCAACTGACAACGGCGATCGCCGTTGCCCAAATTAACCGTCCCGAGCGGGCGTTGGGAATGGAGCGGGGATCGGTGAGCATAAATAGGGCAAAGATCAGTAGACTGCCATTCTGTAGGTGATAGAGGGTTAAAGCCGGTGGCCAGCCTAACCAGCAATTACGGAGTAAATCCAGGCCGCCGTAAATCCCTAAAAACATGATCGACGTATCCCAGCGTCCCACCTTACCCAAAATTAGGCCTCCAGCCCCAAAAAACAGCGCCGCCCACCAAATCCCGGTTCCCCATTGCCCCGGAGATACCCAGGCATCCCCCGTCAAGGTTAACGCGGCGACAATGCCCAGGTTAGCCGGATTGAACCAATGTTTGCCTCGGATGGTAAACAAAAACTTACTGGCGATCGCCACACTAGCTGCGAGGACCAGGGTCGACAGGTGGTTGGCCCGCAGGAGTAAACACAGTCCTAAGCCCGTAATCAAGGCACTTTTCCAACTCTGACCTTGCCAGAAGCCCTGCCAGGTTTGCCAGGAAAGGAGGCGTAACGGATTCCCCTGAGACCCGAGGGTTAACCCGGCCTGGACGACCATACAGGTCAATAAAATAATGGCGATCGCCCCAGAATCCAGGGCCCAATCCCGGGCGATAATCCCCAAACTCAGAAAGCTACAAAGAAAAATAATCTGATAGTCCCTGGCATCCTGTCCCACCATCGTCATTTCCTCAAGCACAAGCAACTTTTCCCATCTTAACGGGCCTCAGTGCGAAACCGTCGGCCCCGAGGATTCCTAATGGTTTACGTTAACAATTGTTGAATACACTGGACCAAATCCCGCAACTTTAACGGCGGATCCAGGTATCGATTGGCACCGGCCGCCAGCAAAGCGGGGAAATCGATGGCAGTTTTCTTATTAACCCCGGTAACAATAATGGGGACATCGGCCAGGGCGGACTGCTGACGGTAGGCCCGAATCCAGTTTTCATAATCGGGATGGGGTTGGTGGATGAGCAGCACCACGCAGCCGGGGGGAGTGTTGCTCCCCGAATCTATTGAGGGGGAATTCTCTGGGTCAAGGGGACTGACGGAGACCTGATAACCCTTGGCTTCTAGGTAATTACCGATGCTAATCACACTATTCTCATCGGCTGTGATCAGGAGAATTGACCGAAGCTCTGCTGATTGCTGGGACGGTAAGGGGGGGGATGGGGAGGCTTGAACGTCGGTAATATCGTTCATCACTGCAAGATTTAAGGCACTGTCGGACACATCACCACAGGGCAACGTAAACCAAAAACAACTGCCCCTGCCCACTTCACTGGTGACCCCCACTTCCCCGCCATGCATTTCCACAATGCGTTTCACCAACGATAGCCCCAGACCGGTACCTTCATGTTTCCGATTTAAGGCGCTATCAATTTGGATAAACGGCTGAAATAATTTGCCGATATTTTCCGGGGTAATCCCAATCCCCGTATCGTTAACTTCTGTGCGGATATAGGGGGCCCACTGATTCGATTGGGTAAAGTGAATCGACACTAAAGATGCCCTCACCGTGACGGTTCCCCCCTGTTCGGTAAATTTGACTGCGTTATTTAAAAGGTTGATCAAGACTTGACGCAGGCGACGTTCATCCCCTTGAACTGGGGGTAAATAGTCAGGAATATCTTGAATTAAATGAATATGCTTTTTGACCGCCTGGGTCTGCACATAGATAAAGCTATTGTTGGCTATGCCGTTAATGTTGATGGGTCGCAGTTCTAATTCCATCTGACCCGCCTCCATTTTCGACAGATCCAGAATGTCGTTGATCAAATCTAAAAGATGGGAGCCGCTTTTATAAATGATTTGCAACATATTTCTTTGGCGGTCATTAATGGGGCCAAAGATTTCTTCCTCTAGGCTTTCGGTCATGCCCAACACCGCATTCAGGGGCGTACGTAACTCATGGCTCATCATGGCTAAAAACTCATCTTTGAGTTGATTGGCCTTCAGTAATTCCTGATTCAATTGTTGTTGGTGCAATTCTGCCAGCTTGCGATCGGTGAAATCATAGGCAAAACCCAGAAACGCTTCTACGTCTCCAGCATCATTAAATTGCGGCGAAGCACTGGTGGTATGCCAACGCCAACTACCATTTTTATGGCGGACTCGATATTCTAAGCCCTGCTTCTTCTGCCCGCCCATCACAGCTTGGAAAAAGTCGGTATAGTGAGCAACATCATCGGGGTGTAAAATTTCAGGATAGGGGAGTGCCTGGATTTCTTCGGGACGGAAGCCTAATATATCTAATGTATTGGGGGAAAGATAGTTAAAATGCCCCTTAGTGTCAATGCTATAGATTAGGTCGTTGGCGGTTTCAATAAACGTCCGGTATTTAGATTCACTGGCCGCTAACACTTGTAAGAATTGTTTCCGCTCGGTAATATCCTCCGCTAATCCATCAATGGCAATCAGGTTGCCCGCTTCATCTAAAACAGGGTGTTGCAATATATTGAGCGTTCCTTGCTGACCGTCAGCACGGAGGAAGGTCATTTCAAACTTTTGCGTCCCTTCATGGTCAGACAGCAGTTTTTCGACTTCTTCTAAGGCAAGGGACAATGAATCGGGTAGCCAATTAATCTCAGATGCCCATGATTTCCCCATGATTGCCTCCGGCGCCAGCCCAAAAATTGCTTCGCAACCATTGCTGACATAGGTAATGATGCCATCCACTCCCGTATGGCTAAAAATGACAAACTGATCGCCAATGTCATCGACTAACCGTTGGAATTTGGCGCGACTGGTTTCTAGTTCTTGAGTCCGTTGTTGAACACGGCTTTCAAGCTCTTGATTGAGAGCCGTAATTTCCGTATTAGCCCGTTGCAACTGCTGTTCATAGCGTTTCGTTTCCGTAATATCCGCTAATACCCCTTCCCATACCGTGGCGCCATCCGGTAACGGTCTCGGCACTGATTCGGCCCGGACCCAACGCACCTCCCCGTTAACTATGACTCGGGTTTCGGCACAAAAAGGAATTTTTTTAGCAAACGTTTCTGCGTTCAGGGCGAACCAAGCATCATAATCATCGGGATGGACACAGTCAAAGCCTTTGATGGGGTCAGCTTCAACGGTTTGGCGATCCAGCCCGCAGAGTTGCAAAAACCGCTCACTCATGAAGGAAAAGTACGCCATATCGCCATCGGCGGGTAACACCATGGTGTAGGTTCCCACGGGGATCGCCTCGGTAATGGACAGGGCCACCTTGGCTAATTCGGCTTGGACTTGGTCTAATTCGTCTGCTTGTTGAACAATCTGCTCTTGTAGTTGTTGATTCAATACCTGTAGCTTTTCCGTGAGCCGTTGCCGATCGCCGCTGACCACTAAAACCACCAACGCAATGATCAGGTAGGTGGTCATCAAAATAGGCACATTGGCCACACGAATTGGGTTAGGGGCAATATCAAACCCTTTATTCCAAATATCCGGTGGCATCAGACTGAATACCTCCACCAAGAAAAAATTAACCGTTGTGGCAATGGGGGAGGGAAACCGAAACGCCCCCCAAAACAGAAACGAGGTATAAACAATCAACCAGAAACCCCTGATATCCGCTAAACCATCCCAGTTCACCAGCCGAATCCCGACCAAGGCGGCAACCAGTAGGACAACGAATTCCAGACGGCGAAATTTCAGTTGAGATATAGGAGTAGGAACGGACATCCAACTCAACATCAGGGGGGCGAACACCACAATGCCGCTAAAGCCGCCAATGAACCAGGTCATGGTCATGATGTCCTTACCCGCTAAGGATGGGATCAGCCAACCGCCGATAAGGGTTTGCACCGTACCAGCGATGAGGACCGCGACCAAAAATCCCCAGAGATTAGTCAGAGAGGCAAAAATATCTTTACCCTTCATCAAACGGGGAGCAAGTCCATAAACGATCGCCCCCTGGAGGCACTGGCTAACGGCAACCCCCACCCGCATCCAGAGGGGGCCTTGGTTAAAGATTGTGGCGATCGCCATTTCCCCTAGGAAGATCCCCGGTAACACCCCATAGCCCCGTTGCAACGCGAGGGCGACGACAAAACCAGAGGGCAACCAAAACCCGGCGACGTAATGGTTGACATGCAACTGCGTCAAGGACAAAATCCCTAGTAATAAGTAGCCAATGGCGATCGCCACAGTGCGCCCAATTTGTCCCATATCCCACTCAGTGAAAATGCTGACCCTTACTCTACAGCTTTTTCTTTAAAAATTCTTTAAAAATTCCCCTTAGGGAGTGAACTTCATTGCTGGTAAGCAACCAAATGATAGACAGTTGTAAAGTGAAGTGTGCTGATTTTAGCGCTTATTTGCTACCTAACAAAGACCGGGTCAATAACCCGCAACAAATAGATAGCACAAGCGTTTCTCGGTATTATTCGGATTCTGCTGGGCGCGTGTTGTGGTGTTCAATCAGCATAGCATTCAAATTCGGGACTTCCTCTGCCTAAAATAAGGAAAGACCTGGTTTAAGATCAAAACTTTATGAGCAAAACGGTTGGGGACGTGATGACCCCGAATCCCATCACAGTGACCCCTGAAACGCCTCTACAGGATGCCATTAAATTATTGGCCGAGCATCGCATTAGCGGTTTACCGGTGGTCGATCACAAACAAAATTTGGTGGGGGTCATCTCTGACACGGATCTAATGTGGCAGGAGTCGGGGGTGGATGCCCCTCCCTACGTCATGTTGCTGGATAGTATCATTTATCTGCAAAATCCGGCCCGCCACGAAAAGGAACTCCATAAAGCCTTGGGGCAAACCGTGGGGGAAGTGATGAATGATGTCCCCATCAGTATTCTGCCGACCCAAACCCTACGGGAAGCGGCCCATTTGATGAATGAAAAGAAAATTCGCCGTTTACCGGTATTAAATGTCGAAAGTCGTCAAATTATCGGCATCCTGACCCAGGGAGACATTATTCGGGCCATGGCCCGGGGGGAATCCTAGGGGAAGCCCCAAACACAAAGGTCAGGGCTAATTCCCAGCCCTGGGGCTGACGGTTAACGAGGATCTGTTGGATAAACTCGCGGAAGTAAAAGCGGCGTTCTGTTTCCGACAGATCCCGCCAAAACTGGGGCAAGGACACGTTGGGAATAATCCGTTGCAGTTCGTCGGGGGGCAGTTGATCGAGTTGTTGTTGTAGCTGGGCGATTTCCCCTTTGATGCCGTAGCGGCGCAGTTGATGGGTTTGGGGGTCTAATATTCCCTGGCTTTCTAGCTGCATTAATTGTTGTAAAATCCCCTGCTTTTGGGCGATCGCCGTTTTTAATGCCGTTAATTGTTTACCCAAAGAAGCGACGGGCAAGTTAGCCACAGCCACGGGTAATTCCTGACAAATTTGCTCAATGGTTTGCTCTAAAAACCCCCCATAGGCGATCGCCTTGCATTTAGGAGATGCAGTACAGGTTTTAGGACGAAGATAGAGATAGGCGTTGCTGTGATGACGGGACGTCACATGGGCGACTTGCCACGGCGTTTGACAACGTTGACAGCACACTAAACCGGCCAGGGAACGGGGGGCGCTGGCCGTCCGGGGAGCAAGGGGGCCATTGCGCCGCAATAGGCGATCGACTTGGGCCGCTTCTAAACGGGTTAATAGGGCCGGATGGGTATCGGGGATGATGGTTTGATTTTGGTAGAGCAAATCACCGCGATAGACGGGGTGGGTTAACCAACGTTTGCCGGTGGACACAGGGATTTTTTTCAAATAAGTCTGCTCTATCTCCCGCACCGCACCCCGTAGGGAACCGGAAAGAATGAACCGTTCAAAAAAGGCTTTCACAATCGGCGCAGCGGCCTTATCCAACACATACTGACTGGGACTGCGACGATAACCGTAGGGGGCTTTTCCTGGTGGGGGCAGCAGTTGTAAACGCCTACGGGCGTGGCCCCGCTGTCGTGTTTGTTGCTGACGGTGTTGTTGAATTTGGCTAAAGAGTTTTGTCCATTGTTCCCGCTGTTGTAACTGTTCCTCCCTAGCGGAGGAAGCCGGGGTGGTGTAGTCCTGGTCCAGGGCAATGACTGTAATTCCTAACCTTTCTAGGGCAGTTAACTGGGAGGGAATTCTTGCAGGAACGTCGGCCAATTCCCCCAGATTACGAACTAGACAATAATCAACGGGCTGACCTTGGGCATTGGTCATTAACTGCTGCCACTGGTAACGTTGCCCCAAATCCTGATAAACCCGATCCACTTCCACCCCCCAAATGCCAGGGTCGGGCGGCGGTTCCAGTAGGGGATCGCAATAACAATAGGCAACAATTCTCATTCCGGCTAAATAACCCGATCATTGCCCCCATCAATGGGTAATTGGGCCCCGGTGGTTTTAGCAAATAAAGGCCCACACATCTCTGCGGCTAATGCTGCCACGTCCTGACTGGTGATTTCCACTTTCAATAAATTATTGGTTTTGTACTGTTCCACTGTGATGCCGTAATGGTTGGCCCGGGCTTGCAACACCTCCTCTGTCCAAAACCCCGTATCGAATACCGCATTGGGATGGAGGGTATTGAGGCGGATATTGTCCTGACTCCATTCCAGGGCCGCCACCCGGGTGAGTTGGGTCAACGCTGCTTTCGAGGCAGAATAGGCGGCTAAACCGGGCCCTGGGGCGGTAACATTTTTCGAGCCAATCACCACCACCCGACCCCCCTTTGGGGCCAGTTTCAGTAACGGGTGACATTCCCGCATCAACATCAAATTGACATCCAGGTTAATGCCCAAAATCCGTTGCCATTCCT
>JAYKHU010000164.1:0-2937 GCA_035285105.1 Synechocystis sp. | reverse complement strand
GTTTGATGCCCTGGTGGCCTGCGAAGATTTATTGGAGAAATTTGGCGGCCATCGAGCGGCCGGGGGATTTAGTTTACACCGAGCGAATTGGTCCGCCTTTCAAACCCGATTGAGTCAGTTTGCCCATCACTGCTTAGATCCCCATTGCCTAAAACCCCTCATCAAAATTGACGCCCAAGCTGATTTAACGGAATTGGATTTAACGCTGGTTGAGGCAATCGAATCTCTCCATCCCTGGGGTATCGGCAATGAATTTCCCGTATTTTGGACTCCCCAGGTCACCGTTGCCGCGCAAAAATTAATCGGCAAGGACAAAACCCATTTACGCCTCACTTTGACCGATCGCCAGGGTCATCATCCGCTAACGGCGATCGCCTGGCGCTGGGGAGACTTTTACCCACTACCGTCCCAGTTAGATGTCGCTTATAAAGTACGTAAAAATCATTTCAATGGTCAAACGACCCTGCAATTGGAATTAGTAGGTGCTCGACTACCCCAGGCAGACAGTAACCCTCAAACCATCGCCAGACCAGCACAAGCCCTAACCCTCCACCCCTGTCCCCTCCAGGGGAATTGGCAAGGGGGCTGGGCCCTAGGGGAAAGAGTCCCTAACCAACAGACGGATCCTTGGGCAACGTTAGTGCAAGAGGTTTTCCAGACCCAAAACCCCCAAAAACTACCACAGTTGGTACAGATTGTTGTGGATTTCCTGCGTCAAAGCCCTGCTCTACCCCACATTCAACACCTCATTGCCCTCCCTTCCCCCTCCCCCCTCTGGTCAGATTGCGTCACGGCGATCGCCAAACAGTTACATCTACCGGCGGCAACCCAAGGGTTTGAAGAGAATGCCGCCAAGGGGTTAGTCCCCACTCCCCACCTGCCGGATTTAGCCCATCAATATTGCTTATTACTGGCGACCCAATACCACCAGGGTCATGCCTTAACCGAGGCGACTGATTTGTTATTGGGGACTAGCCATGCCCAAAGGGTTTCCGTGTTAACGCTGTTGAAATAAGTTGAGTGGACTGGGGTTGAAAATTGTAAGTTCCCCCCGCCTATCGGCACCCCCCTTGACAAGGGGGGCTGGGGGGATCGAGCACAAAAATAGTCTTCTATCTAACTGCAACTAGGTACTTCACGCGCCAAAAACTATCAAAAGGCGTTGAACTGACCTGTGTCTGCCGTTGGTGCTTCTCCCCCCATAATGGTGTTTGACCACCACACATTATCCCCTTGGGCAGGATTACGGCCATACTGGGGTGTTGCGCCATACTGGGTTTCAGTGGGATGCCCCAACACGATGGCGATTTCACGGTACAGTCGGTTCAAATTTAATCCCCTGGGATCACAATGGGTGCCAATCACCTTTCCATTCCCCTGATCGAGCCAAAAATGGGTCACCAGTTCCGGGAAGCGTCCGGCATAAATTGCCCCCCAAAGGTAGAGTTGCACCAACGCGTCATACTGACTATCGGTGTAAGCCGGGCGACTATAGGTCTCCAAGGGCACCGCCCGACCCTTAGCAATTTTATGGGCAGGGTCAGCGATGCGGTTATAGGCCTGCACGTCGGCGTCACTGATAAAGCAATCCGACCCCTCTTTTTGGACAAGTTCAATGTTCATCGACGAAGCGAGACGGTTTTGGCTGGCTTGCAGTTGGGGATTCACCTGATCACAGGCCTGTTTGAGTTGGGGTTGGCTGGTGGGGGATGCGGCCGCCTGGGCTAATTGACTGGAATCCGTTAGGACCTGTTGGCACAGGGCGGCGATCGCCCAAATGGCGGTTGTTCTGCCGCCATCCAGGCCCCGGGGATTGCGAGCATATTCCCGCATAAATGCCCGGTTAGACCCTACTTTGAACCAGAGGGCAGCACGATTGACGAGATCAGAGGGAGGCTGATCCAATTGATCAACAACCCGTTGAATGGCCTGTTGACGATAGGTGGGATGACTTACTTGCCAAACTTGGCGCAGTCGTTGATCCCGTTCTGTTTCCGTAGCGAAATCCAACGCCTTTTCGTAGGCCGCCGCTGTGGGTCGGTAGGGGGTAAATAAAACGGTGCGGGTAAAAATCAGCGGCCCTTCTCTAGGCACATAGGCCGCAATCCCATCCCCTAGGGGAGTTTCGGTATATTTGGGGCGGTTTTCAAGTTCTGCTCGGCTTAATTCCGCAGCGGTGTCATGGAGGATAATTAAGGGATTTTCTGGCCCTGGCACAAATCCCCCCACAAAATCCGGTGGTTGCCCCAGTAAAGCTAGAATTTTTTGCCGTTCCTTCATCGTTACCCGTCTACCCACCGGCGGTGCATTGGGGTCAATGAGGGCATCTAATTCCTCTGCGGTCAGGGGTCTGCTCAGGTCTGCATCCGTCGATTCCGGGGGAAAAAAAGCTGACAGTAGCAGGGGATGGGATAAAGGGGTTAAAGGCGCACAGAGTAAATCTAACCCCACCAAGCTGACTAAGGTTAGGCCCGCCACCCCCAACAATCGGGTCACTGAGAGTTTCGGCTGGTCTGCCCACCGTTGCCACAGGCGCCGGCAACCTAAATGGAAACGAGACTGGCCAGAGGGGGCGTCCTGGGCATCTGGCTGCTCACCATTGGGGGAAACGCCGTAGTCAGAACGGTCTTGAACAGGGGGGTCGGGGGAAGACACGGGGATTAGTGGCAGTGAAAAAAGTATCTACCTTTTACCACAACTGCGGAGAAATGGGTATAAATACTGTCAACGCTCAACGGAGACAGCGCATTTTTCAGACTCACAGCCCCGTTCCCGGTCCGCTAAAATCGTAGCCAAATCCGGTCGTCCCGTCCAACTTAAACGGCGATCGGCCCAGAAATCATAGAGTTTATCCACCAATGGCCCGATGATGGGCCAACCCGTCGCCGCATAAATCCAACCAATCCCTAGCACTTGGTAAACTTGGCGGAAGACTTC
>JAYKHU010000163.1:0-3013 GCA_035285105.1 Synechocystis sp. | reverse complement strand
ATGTGGGAATTACGAATACCGTGGGTCTGGATATCGTCGGCTAATTTTTCCCAGCGTTCAGGTTTAGCGGCGTTTTGCTGGAACCACTGGATGGGTTTGGAACCAATCAATAAACCCTTGTGCCAATCGCTACTGGGGAAAGCGGGAAAAGCACCCCGTTCCTTCGCTAACTCCATGGAGGACTGGGTACACCAATAGCCAATTTCCTCGAATAGCCGACTAATATCGGCTAAGCTGTCGTAATTTAAGCGCCGTTTGGCCAACCAATCCGCTAACCCCATGCAACCGACGCCGATGGTGCGGTAACGGTTATTGTGATTTTTGGCATCGGTAAAGGGAGGATGGGTCAATTCAATGGTGTTGTCTAACATCCGCACGGCAATTTGACTCACACCGGAGATATCTTGGATGTCAATATTGGCAAGATTCAAGCTGACTAGATTGCAACAATGGGCTTCTTGGCCAGGGGTGACATTGCTGAATGATTCAGTACATAAGTTTACACCGGGAATGTAACCGACGTGTTTATTGGGATTAGCTTTATTGATGGTGTCTTTAAAGGACAAATAGGGCATCCCGGTTTCTACCTGGGTCCGCATCACCTGCTTGAACAGTTCCCGGGCGTTGATGCGCTTATAAAGGGTAATTTTTTGATCCAGTTCCGATTCAATTAGCTGATAGGCTTGCTCAAATTTTTCGCCCCACAGTTCCGCCAACTCTAGCCCTAGGTTTTCCCGCACTTCGTAGGGATCCACCAACGTCCACTCTTCCTTACTGACCACCCGCCGCATAAATTCATCGGGCAAAATCAGTTGGGGAAAAATATCGTAGGCTTTGCGCCGTTGATCGCCGTTTTCCGCCTGCATTTCCAGAAATTCCGGCACATCTAAATGCCAAATATCCAAGCCCACCGTCACCGCTCCGGCCCGACGTCCCCCCTGGTTAACGGCGATCGCCGTATCGTTGAGAAGCTTAATCCAGGGAATCACCCCCCCGGACGCATTGGCCTTTTGCATCACCCAACTGCCGGTGGCGCGAATGCGGGACACATTCACCCCCACACCGCCACCGTTTTTAGAAATCCGGGCCGTATTGGTGATTTCGCCAAAAATACTTTCCAAATTATCTTCCATGGCCACAATGAAGCAGGAGGTCAAGGAACCACCGGGAATACGTAAATTGGCCAAAATCGGAGTGGCTAACGATACCCGCCGGGCGGCGATCGCCTCGTAAAAACGGCGGGCCCACTGCAAGCGACGGTCCGGGGCCTCGACGGAGGCCAACAGTAACGCACAGGTGAGTAACGCCTCCTGGGGTAACTCATTGGGCAATAAATAACGACTGGTCAACAACACCGCCCCAGCATAGTCGTAATCCGTGTCCCAATCGGAATTAATCCAGCAACCGGCCTGGCGGAGTTCCTCTTCGCTGTAGGTCAACAGGCGGGGATCGTATTCTTCCGCTGCCACCTTGGTTTGCACCGTGCGTAAATATTGACCATATTGGTAGCCCCGGCTCACCAGGGTATCTTTCCACAGGCTCCACATGTGTAGACGCCCCGCCACATAACGCCAGTCCGGTTGATCGGGACTACACATTTCCAGGGCGCAACTAATCAAATTATCCTGAATTTCCCGCGTACTAATCCCCTCCCGCAACCGCGTGGTTAAGCCCGCTTCCAAGGCAATGGAATTGACTTCCAACCCCATGCAGGCCCAATCCACCACCGCCCGAATCTTACTAATATTGAGGGGAGTAGATGAACCATCTCGGCGGATTACCTGAATCCGATGCCCAGGACTAGAACTGGAGTTGGATAGATGAGATGTATTGGAAGCCGGTGAAGCGACGGTGGGGCTGGTTAGGGTTGGTTGCATAGAACGACTAACGAGAGGGAGTTGTCAGATTAACGGACGCTGTTGTTGGGGTCAAGGGCCCTGCCTCAAGGGATTTGAGGCTTTAAACCATAGATGTGGTGTGGTTACCACAAACTTTACTCTAGATGTAGTCACCATCATAGGGCAATCCCCCCGCCCTGGGTTCGTCAATTGGGCTACAAAATCGCCTCGAATTTCTGAAATGGGCTTGATTGAAGGCTATTCCGGCGATCGCAATTTTTGTTAAGATTGCCTGTGTAAATTTAGCGGTTAGACAGGTATGTTTGCCTTTCCCCTGGTGGCGGTGGCTGGTGAGTTTCCCACATATTTTGTGGCGGTGTATGCGGTGGGTTTCGTGGCGGCAGTCTTTATCGGTTTGATTGCCTGGTATAACTCCAAACGCCCCGTGGGATGGGAGCGTAGTCAGCGCCCCGGCTTTATTCCCAAGGTAAAAACCGGGGTTGATCAAGAGCCGTTGACATTCGAGCAGTTTGAGCAGCCTTCCCCTCCGGCAGATTCCACGACCCAGCCTGAGACGCCGCTGACGGACGATACGGGGAATGCGCCTCATCAACCGCCGGAATAGGGAATATGAATTAACGTTACGACTGAGAAAAATTGGGTTACAGTTTAACCAGCCGCGGTTTACATTGGGGTTATTCCTTGTCTGCGTCGGTTACGATGGGTCAAGACCCTGGACGATAACTCACACCACCTAAATCTATTCACCTAAATTTTTAATATTTATTAACATCTAAACTGTATTTAATTCGGTCATTTTTGGTTGAGGAGAGTCTTTTCATGGTTAACCGATCTTTACAATGCGTAGGGATAGGGCTGCTCGGTGGGGTCGTCGTTAATGCCATCAGCCCCCCGGCCGTTCTTGCGAATCCCGTTGTGCCTGCGCCCTTCGCCCCCCCGGCGGACGTTGCCACCAAAGAAGTGGCAGAAGCGAATTATAACCAGAGCTATCAAAACTACAGTCAGTTACTCGATCAAGTCACTAGCATTAACCAATTCCGGGATGTGTCACCAACGGAATGGTCCTTTGAAGCCTTGAAAAATCTGGTGGATAACTACGGTTGCATCGTCGGCTACCCTGATCGCACCTATCGCGGCGATCGCCCCTTGACCCG
>JAYKHU010000162.1:0-3563 GCA_035285105.1 Synechocystis sp. | reverse complement strand
TTAACCAATTCCGGGATGTGTCACCAACGGAATGGTCCTTTGAAGCCTTGAAAAATCTGGTGGATAACTACGGTTGCATCGTCGGCTACCCTGATCGCACCTATCGCGGCGATCGCCCCTTGACCCGCAATGAATTTGCCGCCGGGCTGAGTGCCTGTTTGACCCAATTAGAACGGCGCATGATGGACTCCAAGCGGCAGTTGGGAACCTTTGCCCAGGAGAAAGGCGTGGAGGTTGCTCCGGGGGATACCCTAGAGAATGTTTTTACCCGGGCCTCCTACAATGCCACGGGACGGTTTTATGACTTAACCAGCATTTCTGGTCAGGCTAATAAGATTTTTGGCTGGCGCAGTTGGCCCGGCTCCTACATGGACAACATGATTGCCGAAGATGCGGGGGTCGTCGAAGCTATTTACCACGATGCCCTAGAGCAACAAACCCAGGGCACTGTTATTCAAACCCAGGATCTACCGGCTCCGTTCAATGAGTCGGTATTGGAGAATCCCACTTATGTCCGGTTTGGCAATCCCCCCTTACCGCCCCAACGGTCCGCCGCCCCCAACTATCCTTTGGGTTACTAGGATCAAGTCCCATTGCAATCGTTAGGTGTCCTATGTTTTTAGCTGCTCTCCGGTCGTTTTTGTTGACCCTGGTGCTGTTTCTCTGGTCGTTGGCGATCGCCTTACCGGCCCAGGCGTTGACGGAAGTGCCGTTGACGGACATCGACTATAAACCCTGTCCCCCTGAATTGGCGGAGGGGAACGTGGGGAGTGGGTCGAGTGATCCGGCTAACTGTTTTTTAGTGACAGGCATTGCCAACAATCGTACCGGGAAGACCGTCTATGACGCCGACGTCTTTGGGCGGGTTTATGATGCTGACCATGCCCCCGCTATGCAAAACCGCACCCGCCTGGGCAACATCAAGGAAATCCCCCCGGGCAAAAGTGACTTTGAAGTACGGATTAGTGTGCCAGCGGAACAACCCTTACCCTTACAACTAGAACAATTCAAAGCGTCAGGATTTTCGGCCAAAATTCGTAGTCAAGCGCTTTAAAAGTGCCTCTTCCTTCACACGGACTCAAGCGTAATGGTCTGCTTGACAGCGCTAAACGAAAGAGTACAATAGACTTTCCTGCTCCACCAACGATTCCCCTCCTTACTCCTTAGCGATTTCTATTAAAAATTCCCGGCGGTAACCGCAAGTGCTATGTTTAGCCGTTTAACTAGTTTATTTAATCGAAAATCCTCCGGTGTGGGGCTAGAAATCACCCCTGAGCGCCTTAATATCGCTCAATTAGCCACCCAAGGTCAAAGTTACAAGTTGAAAAAATTTGCCAATGTCTCAATTCCCGAAGGCATTTTTGAGGAAGGCAAAATTGTGGATTCCCCCGCCCTGGCGGAGATGATCCAAGACCTGTTCAATGAAAATAAAATCAACGCCAAGCAGGTGGCGACGGCGGTACCCATGCGGGAAGCCATTATTCGGATGTTGCCAGTCCCGGCGGAGTTAGATGACCAGGAGTTGCGGGATATGGTGCTCAACCATGAAGCGGCGTTGTATTTGCCCTATCCCCGGGAAGAAGTGGATTTAGATTATCAAAAACTAGGGTTATTTGAGGATGAGGACGGCATTGAGAAAGTGCAAGTCCTCCTGGTGGCGACCCGTCGGGAGGTGACAGACTCCTACCTGGACACCTTTCAACAGGCGGGATTACAGGTCGATGTGTTGGAAATCAATAGTTTTGCCCTCATTCGCACCATTCGAGAGCAGTTACGGGCCTTTGGATCTAAAGAAGCAGCGGTTTTAATTGACATTGAGTTTGATAGCACCGAGATTGCCATCATTGTTGATGGGGTCCCCCAGTTTTCGCGGACAGTGCCCATTGGAACCTTCCAAATGCAAAGTGCCCTTTCCCGGGCAATGAATTTGCCGCCCTCCCGTAATCCTGAAATTTTGCAGGGGATGACCATTCCCGTCACTCAATTTGACACGTTGAGCACCCAAGGCACAGCGGTTAACCCCGGTATGACTGCCCTGATGCGGGTAATGGGGGAATTAACGGATGAGTTGCGGCGGTCCATTAACTTCTATCTCAATCAGAGTGAGGAGTTGGAACTGGTGCAATTACTATTGGCGGGGCCTGGGGGGGGGCTGATCCAACTCGATGAGTATTTTACCCAACGCCTGAGTATTCCCACGATTAAGGTTGATCCCATTGAATCGTTGATGATTGACACGGATCAAAATTTTTCTGCCATTGAACGCCCGAGTCTGGCCACTGTGCTCGGGCTAGGAATACGGCAAACGTAGGGGGGACAGTCCCCAGCAACGATTTTTTCGTCCCATTCTCGTAAATTTCCCCTCCTAACTTCTACTCCTGCCACTATGCCCCGCTTTCCTTGCTGTTGAAATCCCCATGTATAGCTTAGACGTTAACTTTCTCAAAGACCGCTCCGCTGATGTTGTCCGGTCAACCCAGACCACAACCATTTCACTCAGCACCGATAATCTACAAAAACAACTGCCGATGTATATCGGGGGGGCAGTGATGGTATTGTTACCGGCCCTGGCCGGGTTGGGAATTTTAGGGATTAACTGGCAAAAGGGGCAAACCCAAGCCAATATTCAGCAATTGGAAGCGGAGATTGCCCGGTTACAAGGGGAGCAACAACAAATCCAAGCGGTTGAGGCAAAAATCGCTGCTGTGCATCAAGAAGCTGATGGCTTAATCAATGTGTTCAATCAAATTAAGCCCTGGTCAGCATTATTTCAAGAAATCACCAATCAACTCCCCTCGGAGGTTCAGTTAGAAAGCATCCAGCAAGACGGCAGTCAGTTAACTTTGTCGGGCTTTGCTGGCAATTATGCGGCATTGAATGATTTCCTTTTAACCCTACAAAGCTCCCAATTTTTACAAGCGAACAAAACCAAACTGATGACGGCCACAGCGGCCCCGCTACCGATCTCCGGTGAAGGGACAACGGTGGAAAGCGGTGGCGTAGAAGAAGTGGACACAGAAACAGGAACGTCCACCGTCCTCATCCCTGCCGGTGTGCGTTATACCATCCAAACGGCCATTACAGAGACCCCCGATAAAGACTTAATGCGGGTTCTGATTCGCAATGGGGCCGCGGGCTTGGTGGCCCGCTTCAAGTTTTTGGAACTGAAAGGGGTCTTGGATCGACCCAGTGATGCCCCCACTGCTCCGCCCCCTCCTATTGTTGAACCCCCGGCCGGAGATGCGGCGCCTCAATCTTGAGGGTTAATTTAAGTGATTTAGTTATGTCCTTTGGAGGTGTCCAATGACCAATTACAGCGAAAGCTATACAACGTCGACTACAACAATTATTGATGAGGAATTTGATGCCAGCGCCGATTATCCGACGGCATTTGGCATTACCTTTACCCCCCAGGTGAGCGGGATCGCCCTTGGTATTGTGGGGGTGGTGGGGATGGTTTACATTGTGTTGAACTTTTTCTTGCCCGCTTGGGATGAGTACCAACAACTCAAAAGCGACGAGGCAGCAAAACAGGCACAAGTTGATCAACAGTCCACAGGGGA
>JAYKHU010000161.1:0-3729 GCA_035285105.1 Synechocystis sp. | reverse complement strand
CTACCTAGCGAAGAACCAGAGGAGCCTGGGGTGCCCGACGAATTTCATATCTTGCAACCCGAACTGCTGCGCCAAACCTTTCTGCCCCCGGCCTATGAAGCAGAAGACTTTTTTACCGCCAGTGACCTCAACCTTTATTACGATCTCTACCATCCCCAGTGGTATAAACGCCCCGATTGGTTTGGGGTGTTGGGGGTATCCCGCCTCTATGATCAGGAGGATTTACGACTCAGTTATGTCATTTGGCAAGAAGGCGTTGCCCCCTTGGTGGTGGTGGAATTATTGTCTCCGGGTACTGAAAAGGAAGACCTGGGGCAGAGTTTACGGGATGCGAGCCAGCCCCCTAATAAATGGACAGTCTACGAGCAAATCCTGAGAGTTCCTTACTATTTCGTCTTTAATCGTTACACCGATGAGTTCCAAGCCTTTGGTTTGATGCGGGAAAGCTATCAGCCTTTACCCATGAATGGTCTAGGAGTTTGGTTAGAAAAGGCGGAGCTGGGGCTAGGGTTATGGCGCGGAACCTATCAGGGCATCGACCGCCTCTGGTTACGTTGGTATGACGCCAATAATCATTGGATTTTGACCCCGGTGGAACGGGAGGCCCTGCGGGCAGAACAGGAAAAATCCCGGGCAGAGCAGGAAACCCTACGGGCAGAACAGGAAGCTCTGCGGGCAGAACAGGAAGCCCTACGGGCGGAGCAAGAAAAATCCCGAGCAGAACAGGAAGCCCTGCGGGCGGAACAGGAAAAGTCCCGAGCCGATCGCCTAGCGGCTAAGTTGAGGGCATTGGGCATTGATCCTGAGGCGGAGGAGGCTTAACCAATTTGACCATGGGGACGATTGCTGGGGCTAAAGATGATACATTTTTCGCAAGTACCTGCACTGAGGAGAAGTACGGAGCATGAATGTCATCCCAACGGCGATCGCCGATGTGTTTATTTTGGAACCCAAGGTGTTTGGGGATGAGCGGGGCTTTTTTTTTGAAAGTTATAATGCCCAAGTGTTTGCTGAGAAAGTCGGCAGTGCGCCCCCCTTTGTCCAAGATAACCATTCCCTTTCCCGACGAGGCGTTTTGCGGGGGCTACATTATCAAATTCAACAGCCCCAGGGGAAATTAGTGCGGGTAACTAGGGGGGAAGTGCTAGATGTGGCGGTGGATTTACGCCGTAGTTCCCCCAGTTTTGGGCAATGGGTCAGTTGTGTCTTGAGCGGGGATAATAAACGTCAGTTTTGGATCCCCGAGGGGTTTGCCCACGGTTTTGTGGTGCTTTCCGAGGAGGCAGAATTTTTGTATAAAACCACCAACTATTATGCGCCGGAACATGACCGCACCATTCTTTGGAATGATCCGGATCTCGCCATTGATTGGCAACTGACGACGGAACCAATTTTGTCGGTCAAGGATCAACAGGGCAAACACTTTAAGGACGCTGACGTTTTTGCCTAACTGGAATTTAGCCCCGGCCATCAGATCATTCCTTTCCCTAACGTGATTCCCTCTAAACGGCGATCGTGCTAGATAATGGGAATATTTTGGTGACGCGAGTAACCCTCATCACTGCTCAGTATTATTGCTTATTGCCCCTTATTTTTAGCTCATTATGCAAACGTCTCCCCTGCCTCGTCGTACTAAAATTGTTGCCACCATCGGCCCCGCGACCCAAAGCAAGGAAGTGTTGAGACAACTGGTGCAAGCAGGGGCAACCACGTTTCGCCTCAATTTTTCCCATGGCGATCATGCCGATCATCAAAAAAGCATCCGCTTGATTCGTCAGGTTGCCTTTGAACTAAATCAACCGGTGGGAATTTTGCAGGATTTACAGGGCCCCAAAATTCGGGTCGGAAAATTTCTCAATGATGCGGGGGGGGTGCAATTAAAAAACGGCGATCCCTATACCCTAACCAGTCGGTCGGTGCCCTGTGGACAGGATATCAGTTCGATTAGTTATGAGTATTTAGCGGATGAAGTGCCTGCGGGGGCGCGAATTTTGCTGGATGACGGCAAGCTGGAAATGTTGGTGGAATCGGTGGATATCGCCAATCGGGATCTCCATTGTCGGGTGATTGTGGGGGGGACGTTATCCAGCAATAAGGGGGTCAATTTTCCGGGGGTTTATTTATCGGTCAAAGCCCTAACCGCTAAAGATAAAGAAGATTTAATGTTTGGCTTGGATCAAGGGGTAGATTGGGTGGCCCTCAGTTTTGTGCGCAATCCCCAGGATATTGATGAGATTAAAGGCATTATTGCCTCAGCAGGGAAATCTGTGCCGGTGATTGCCAAAATCGAAAAGCACGAAGCGATTAAGGATATGCAAGCCGTCCTCGAAAAATGTGATGGCGTCATGGTGGCCCGGGGAGATTTAGGGGTGGAGTTGCCGGCGGAAGATGTGCCGATTTTACAAAAACGCCTAATTGCCACTGCGAATCAGTTAGGCATCCCGGTGATTACGGCCACCCAGATGTTGGACAGTATGGTTAACAGTCCCCGCCCCACCCGGGCCGAAGTTTCAGATGTGGCCAATGCCATCCTGGATGGCACCGACGCGGTGATGCTCTCCAATGAAACGGCGATCGGCAAATTTCCGGTGGAAGCTGTTGCCATCATGGCCAAAATTGCCGAACGGATTGAACAAGAAGAAATCCATTCCTCCCAGGCCGCCGCCAGTCAAACCTCCATTCCCAATGCCATTTCCAGTGCCGTAACCCACATTTCCACAACCCTCAATGCGGCGGCTATTATGTCCCTGACCAAAACGGGGGCAACGGCCCGTAACGTTTCCAAATTTCGCCCCAAAACCCCCATTTTGGCTGTTACGCCCCACGTCGATGTCTCCCGGCAATTACAACTGGTCTGGGGCGTCAAACCCTTGTTAGTACTCGATCTACCTTCGATTCAAGAAACCTTTGAAGCGGCCATTAATGTGGCCCAGGAAAATAATTTTCTTTACGATGGCGACTTAGTGGTGATGACGGCGGGAACCCTTCAAGGGGTGGCCGGTTCAACGGATTTCATTAAAGTTGAAGTGGTAAAAGCCATTTTAGGCCGGGGGGTAGGCATTGGTCAGGGGGCAGTGAGTGGCCGGGCTCGGGTGGCTAAAAATGCGGGACAGATTAGCCAATTTACCCCCGGGGAGATTTTGGTACTGCCCACCACCAATGCGGATTGTGTGGAAATGATGCGACGGGCAGCGGGCATTATTACCGAAGAAGCCAGTTTAACCAGCCATGCGGCGGTTATTGGCCTTCGGTTGGGGGTTCCTGTTATTGTGGGCTTTAAAGGGGCAACCCAACAGATCCGGGATGGGGCGATTCTGACCATTGATGCCCAAAAAGGTCTGATTTATTCGGGGGCACTATCCAAAACGGCTAAAAACTAAGCGGAAAATTAACCTATGCGTATCTGGAAATTCGGTCTGGTGGTGTTAATCATAGGGGGTTTGTCCCTACTGGGAGGGTGGGGCATCGCCCAGGCCACGACCCCAAATGTCCTAGCTGCTCCACCGGCGCACCGCGTAGCGGATCTCTACGAGATCGCCCAAAGTATTCCGACCAGTGCCATCAAAAAAAGTCTGGGACCCGTGATTCCTGAAAATCCCCGCTCCGTTGACCCCATTCCCACCCGTTACATTCCGGGGTTTGAGTCCTACATTGAAACCTGTACGGGGTGCCACATTGCCTTGCCGCCGGAGGTGTTGCCCTTGGAGTCGTGGCAAGAAATTTTACGCC
>JAYKHU010000160.1:0-4374 GCA_035285105.1 Synechocystis sp. | reverse complement strand
ATACCATTCCCGGGCTAACTCATCGCACAGATATTCTTGAACGCTGTGGGGGCTTTGGGTTTGCCAGTCTAAATCGGTCACGTCATACAAGCGCAACGCCAACTGCTGTCCCCCTTGACGACGCATTTCTTCTTTGTGGTCGTTGGGAATATCCCAGTAGGCATAGGCCCATTGGGGATCCCGGGGCATCAGGGTAATGCGACTGTCACCATAGCCGCCAGGGAGATCCCCTAACCCTTCGTCCACTGACGTGAGGGGAGCGCCAAATTTATCGTCTTGACCAAGTTCAAATTTCGATGCTTCCACAGCTTGTTCCTCCTGGGGGCGATTAAAAGATTTTGTTGTAAGGGGGGACGGGTCAGAGGGGGTATTCTGCAACGCCTGTTCGATGGATTCTAACAGTTGGGCTTTTCGCATCCGACTGTAACGGGAAATATTGCATTCGCTAGCAACTCGGCGTAACTGTCGCAGCGTCATGTCTTCTAACGGGGGTCGGTCTTGAGCCATAACAATTACTCTCGATTCATTAGGAACACCATTCGCTCTATTGGGATAGGAGCAAGATGAGAGGGGAATAGATATAGAAGTAGGGAGACAACGAAATAAATGGGATTTTGTTAAAGGGGTTGGTGAGTCAATGGTGAATTCGCTAACACTTTCATTTAGGGAAAGCTTAAGCGGGGATCGCAAACTTCACTTTTTGTAACATAACCCGACCCTTGTCCGTCAAGGGGACTGGGTACGTATAATCAGGGTTTCAACGCAATAATCAGCTTTTCAAAATATGTCATGTTAAATATCCCTGACATAACCAGGTGGTGTTTCATCGGTTTTCCAGTGAACGAGGCAACCAGTCAAGTGAATATCCAAAATCCCTGACATTCCCAAAAGAGGTGTGCCAATTCCGTAACTAGCACAAGCCCAGGGAGGGTTCAATGGCCAAACGCTATTATCTTGAAATGTGTGAGGAGTAAGTTTAAGCCCCCGGAGTCGAAACAAGGAAAGACGCCCAGGGGCTTTTTCTTGCCTATTTTTTGTGAGTCTATTCACCTAGCCTCACCCTAGGACTTGGATTAACCACTCAGCAGTGCGTTGTTTTTTATTCGCCTGACGCGATAGAAATAGTCTAGTTCGTCAATTACGATTCAGCGTCAGCCGCCAAAGACTATGTGCCGTTTGTTAGGGTATTTGGGAAAACCATTACAGCCAGAGCAATTCATTTATCAGCCAGACCACTCCCTCATTGCCCAGAGTTATCAACCGCAACAAATGACTGCGGGCCTACTCAACGCCGATGGGTTTGGCCTGGGGTGGTTCGACCAAGCAGCGGATCCCCAACCCTATCTCTACAAGAATATTTTGCCGATTTGGAGCGATATTAATTTACCCCATTTAAGTCGATATATTTATTCTGGCTGTTTTGTGGGCTATGTCCGCAGTGCTACCCCGCCTTTAGTGGTGGACTTAACCAACTGTCAGCCCTTTTCCGAACAAAAACTTTTATTTGTCCACAACGGCTTCATTCATAATTTCCGCACGACCCTATACCGACCCCTACGCAATTCATTGAGCGACGAAAGTTATCAACTCATCCATGGCACAACGGACTCGGAACATATTTTTGCTTTAATTCTCGATACGTTACGAAATACCCCAGAGTTGACCTTAGCCCAAGCCTTGGGGGAATCCCTGAAAATTTTGACCGATTTAGCGAAACAATTTAAAACCTATTTTTCCGCCAATATTTTGCTCGCCGATGGTAAACAAATCGTGGCGTGTCGTTACGCCAATCGGCAACCGGAACCGAGTTTATACTGGCTGGCCAACAGTTCGTCCTGCCCTGATGGGGTAATCATTGCCTCAGAACCCTTGTTTGAGGATCACTGGCAAACCTCTCCCATGCAAAGTATTCTGGAAATCCAAGGGATGACTCAGATTCAACTCTATCACTGGGATAAAGGACGTTTAGTAACTATCGATGTTTGAATATTGAGTTGTCGAGACTTCACCCACCTTTAATTTGAGAATCAATGGGGCATGTAGCCTCAGCCTTGCATTTAGGGAGTCAGTTGATCCGTGGTCAAGCGCGCTTTTCTCGGAAAATTCCAGGATCTCAATGTTTTTGATCGTATGATCACTGAAATTGGAATTCCCAATCAAATCAATCAAGTGAGTCGCGGCTTACTCTCTGGCCAGTTAATGGCCCTTAATTTAGGCCCCTTACAACTATTGCGTGTTGACTTTAACCAAGCCATGGTTATCCGTGGCAGCAAACCCCCAAAGCGCTTTCTCTTTGCGATGACGATGGCTCAAAGGGGAGGAGTGCTGAAAACCCACGGCAGAGATACCCCTCAGGATTATCTTTATGGCAGTAGCCCTTCCTACAATATACACTTATTGACACCATCACAATTCAAATTTGCGGTGGTCAGTGTGGATCAAGACTATTTTCGGCAGTTTTTAAAGCGTATTGGTCGAGAGACTCTTGGCGATCGCCTGCAGCATGAGAATTGGCAACAGATTGACGCCGACCGTTACAATCCCTTAAAAGCCTACGTGCGGGAAATCTTTCAAGCCATGGTTCGATGTCCCCAATTCCTGGACGATCAGGGTCAAGGTGTTGGTGGCGTTTCGCCACACCAACTAATCACGGAAAACCTATTGCCATTGTTAGCAGCCTGCCTGACCACCAACGAAGTACGACTCAAGGCATTTGAAGCCCAGGATAACCGGTTGTTGTTAGTGAAACAGGCAGAATCCCTGATTGAAGAGAACTTGGACAAACCGATTACCCTAACTGATTTATATCAATCTCTTCACACCAGCCGCAGGACTTTAATTTATGCTTTTAACGATGTGGTTGGGATGTCTCCGATCGCCTACATCAAGGTATTGCGTTTAAATGCTATTCGTCGGTGCTTAGTAGTCGGTAACCCACAAATTACATCGGTGTTTCAGATTGCCCGTCAATACGGCTTTTGGAGTCACGGCCATTTTTCCAGAGATTACCGTACCCTGTTTGGGGAAAGCCCCTCTCAAACGCTCAGGGGCACAGATAGGAGCCGCCATTGACATCCTCTCACCGCCCTAAAAGAGGGCAATAGGTCAGGAAAGATTGCACTTTTTGAATAACTTGTTGATCATAATTTTCGTATGATCCTCCAGGCAGGGTTCCATTGTTTTTCCACCATGAAAAGCAAGTCGCCCATTGATCGCCCGAACTTTTAGTAGCTTAGATTCGCTAAAGGCGGTTTGGCGTACCTGTGCCGACAGTTTTTTACCAGGGAGACATGTTCGTGCTTTTTAAGCAATTGAGACGATGGTTATTTCGACTGGGTCTGGCTTTCCTCGCGTTAGTACTCGTTATTGCGGAGGTATCCTGGGGCAGTTTAAGTGGGATATTTTCCCTTCATAACAACTCCAGTAATCCGGCGATCGCCAACGCCCAAGGCAACAAGCCTAATATTTTAGTGATTTGGGGGGACGACATTGGGCAATCCAACATCAGTGCCTACACCAATGGTCTGGTCGGTTATCGGACACCGAATATTGACCGCGTTGCCAAAGAAGGGGTGATTTTCACCGATTATTATGGTGAACAAAGCTGTACCGCTGGTCGGTCTTCCTTTATTACAGGACAGAGTGTGTTTAGGACCGGGTTAAGTAAAGTCGGTTTACCCGGCGCCAAATTGGGACTGCAAAAAGAAGATCCCACCATTGCCGAAATGCTCAAACCCCTGGGCTATGCCACAGGGCAATTTGGTAAAAATCACCTTGGCGATCGGGATGAAATGTTACCCAGTAACCACGGGTTTGATGAGTTTTTAGGGAATCTTTACCACCTCAACGCCGAAGAGGAACCGGAACACGAAAATTATCCCAAAAATCCCGAATTTCGCCGGAAATATGGTCCCCGGGGCGTTATCCATTCCTATGCTGACGGTCGCATTGAAGATACGGGGCCGTTAACCCGTAAGCGCATGGAAACCATCGACGATGAAACCGTTGATGCTGCGATTAAATTTATTGAAAAATCTAATCAATCGGGTCAACCCTTCTTTGTCTGGTGGAATGGGACACGAATGCACTTTCGTACCCATGTAAAACCCGAGTTACGGGGGATTTCTGGGCAAAGCGAGTACGCTGACGGCATGATGGAGCATGATATGCACGTCGGAAAACTCCTAGACACCTTAGACCGCCTTGGATTGGCAGAAAACACCATTGTTTTATATTCCACCGACAATGGCCCCCACATGAATACCTGGCCCGATGCGGCGATGACCCCGTTCCGGGGTGAGAAAAATACCAACTGGGAAGGGGGCTGGCGTGTCCCTGCGATGGTGCGGTGGCCCGGGGTAATTAAACCCGGTT
>JAYKHU010000159.1:0-6451 GCA_035285105.1 Synechocystis sp. | reverse complement strand
ATCTGCTCTAGATAATAAATTAGATTTTTAGGCATATTGTGACTTGTGTTAGGTTAGTATTGCGATTTTACGGATTATCCTCCATTTTACTCGCCCGTTATCGACATTGAAACAGCCCTGCCCTTAGCAAGGGGGGCTGGGGGGATCGAGCACAAAAATAGTCTTCTATTTAATTGCAACTAGGTACTTAGGGAAATTAGGCATTGCAGAATCCTCATCCTCAGAAGCGTTTTTGATAGTGGAGTTCTTTAAAGGTGATTTCGACATAAGTGCCGCCATTCCCGTCCACGGTGAGATCCCCCTCTAATTGATCGGTCAAGAGATGAATTAATTGCCATCCCAAACTGGTGGTTTGTTGAATATCTAACGTCGGGGGTAAACCAATGCCATCGTCGGCCACAATCAACGTCAGTCCCTGATCGCCAGTTTGTTTTAAGCTTACCCGTAACTGCCCGGAACGGCGATCAGGGAACGCGTGTTCAAGGGCATTGGCCACCAGTTCATTGACAATCAGACCGCAGGGGGAAGCGGTTTCGATATTGAGCCAGACGTCATCTAGATCGGTGCTTAAATGGAGATTCTCGGTTTGCCCCACCATGGCCGCAAAAATTTGTTGAATCAAACTGTCTAAATATTCCCCAAAATTAATCCGGGCCAAGTCCTGGGAACCATAGAGTTTTTCGTGGATCAAGGCCATGGAATTGATGCGTTGTTGACTGTCTTCCAGGGCCCGCAACAGTTTCGCATCTTGAATGTCTTCCCCTTGCCAACTTAGCAAACTCGAAACCACCAACAGATTATTTTTGACCCGGTGGTGAATTTCCTTCAGGAGAGTTTCTTTGTCCTGTAAAGAGACGGCGAGGTTGACCTCCGCTTGTTTTTGTTGGGTGATGTCCAAATGACAACCAATGAACCGCAGGGGTTGGTGATGGTCATCCCAACTAATCACCTTGCCGGAGCAAATGACCCAAATGAGGGAACCGTCACGGTGGCGACAGCGAATTTCCACATAGAAGGGATGGCGACCACGACTCTCCACATGGGCCAGAAAACTCTCCCTCACCTTGGGTAAATCTTCCGGGACGATTAGTTGCTTCCAGGCGGCGGGGGTCGGGGCTAATTCCTCTTCCCCATACCCGAACATTTTTTTGAAACCGGGACTCATATATTCCCGGTCGTTGGGGATATCCCAGTCCCAGTACCCCGCTAACACCACGTCTAACACCGTTTCTAGTAACTGCAATTCTTCGTTAATACGCTCAATGCGGAGGATTTCAGCTTTTGCCTGTTTGAGGTGGGTCAGTTGGCGTTCTAATAAGGCTTTGGACTGGCGCAGTTCCGTTTCCTGTCGCTGGCGTTCGGTCACGTCCCGGATGGTCAACACACAGCCCCCCACGGTGGGCTTAGGTTGATCGGGGGATGGCGATCGCACACAGGACCAATTAATTTCCAACAGGATGGCGCGATCGCCGTGGTGATAGCCAAACAATCCTTGACCGTTGATGTGGGTGTTCAGGGCCTGCTCGACGGGATGGACGGCGATCGCCTGGGAAAAGTCTGGGGCCTGTAACGGCAGTAGGGCGGGGAGGGATTGCCCCAACACCAAAATATGTAGGCGATCGACCAACTTGTCAAAGACGGCGTTACACCAGAGAACTTTGCCGTGGGGATCTGTCCAAACGATCGCCTCTTCCACCGTGGCCAACGCCAATTCCATGTTGGCCAAGGTTAGGCGTAGGGTTTTAATAATCTCGTCAGTCATCCGCGACTCTCCAGTGTTCCGGCCTCCAATCTTATCGAATTCGTTACGACCCCGCTGCATTGGGTAGGGGGCGCAGTCGGGCAGCAAAATACCATTGGTCGTCTTTTTTCTCCGCCACAATGAAATGCTCGGACACAATCTCCTGACCGTCTTTGGTCAAAGCCTTTAATTCCAGGGGATGGTTCAAGATGGTGGAAATTTCCGTGGCCGTAAAACGAGAAAAGCCTAAATGGTGAGCATCCCGAAAGGTGGCCGGGAGCACCACCGTTACGTGCTGCCCTTGGATTTCCGACGCTTGCCAACCAAATGTTTTTTCAAAATCGTCATTAATGTCGAGAACCACCCCTTGATTGTCGGTCATGACATAGGGATCGCCACTCAGTTGACATTGGTGCTTTAATTCGGCCAGTTTCATTGTAAATAAATTTAATAACAAAAGAATCAATTATGTTTTTGGAGTATAACCCATTTAAATAGACTTGACCGGGTAATACTTTCCCGGAACTTTGCTAGAGTCGCCGGTTATAATTTTGCTTCGCAAATAACAGTTCGATGCGGGTGTCGTCCCCTTCCTTAATCCGAATCACGCCGTCCAACTGGTCGGTCAATAAATTAATTAATTGCCATCCCAAGGATTCCGCCTGGGTAAAATCAAACTCCGGGGGAAATCCCACCCCATCATCTTTAACCACCAATAAGTAACTATCATTGGATTGGGACTTTAAGGATAGGTTAACGGTGCCACCCCGTTGGTCGGGAAAGGCGTGCTTAAAGGTATTGAGGAGGAGTTCGTTCACAATTAAGCCACAGGGCATGGCGGTTTCAATGTTGAGGAAAATAGGCGATAAATCCAACTCTAATTTAATGCGACTAATACTTTTGTCCTTGATGGAAAATGATTCAAAAATTTGCAGCGCTAGGGTTTCTAGGTAATCCCCCAAATCAATCTGGGCCAAGTCTTTGGTGCCGTAAAGTTTCTCATGGATTAAGGCGATCGTATCAATACGCCGTTGACTTTCCGAGAAAATCGACTGAATGGCCGGATCGTCAATGGACTCACTGCGCCAGTCTAACAAGCTAGAAACGATGAGCAAATTATTTTTAACGCGGTGGTGGATTTCCTTGAGCAGCAGTTCTTTTTCCGTGACGGACTGGTGCAATTCCCGCTCGGTTTTTTTCCGTTGGGTAATATCTTTGACGGCAAAACAGATGACTTTATGGGAACTGTAACCAATGAGGCTGATGTCCTCTTCCACTTCAATCAGTGTGCCATCCTGGTGACGATGGACACTTTCACGGCTTAGTTCTCGCCGGGCATTTAAAATCGATTCGAGCAAACTGGCCAAGACATGGCGATCGCCAGGGACTAAGTCCGGTAGGGATAACTGGACAATATCAGCGGCACTATAGCCGACTAGGTGGTAGTAAGCGGGATTGGCTTCAATGATCTTGAGGGTTTGGGGTTCCACCAATAAAATCCCCTGGGACACCTGGCGCAGAATAGCCCGATACCGTTCTTCGCTTTCGCGGATGGTATCCACTTGATTGGCAACGGCAAAATCAAAGATATAGCTTTTAATGATGTGGCGGGGCAGGTCTAGGCGGGCATACTGGGTATAAAATTTGCGTCGATACTTCACTTTGCGAATGGCAGTCCCCGCCTCCGAGTCCATCACATCATCCTGCAAAAATTTGGTAAAGGGATGACTGCCAAAACTTTCAATGAGCAAGGGGAATTGTCCCTGGAAGGCCTCATCGTAGGAGAGGATGTGCCCCGCTAAATTGGTTTCTAAAACATAGTATTCGTAGGCTGATGAGGTTTGCCCCGACGATTGTTGATGACTGAGGGCCCGAAAAACGTCGTCCAATAAATCGGTGAGGATGGTGTCTTGGGAAATGACGGTGGTTTCTGATTTTTCCTTGGGGGAGGTAGGGACCACCGTTGGGGACGGAGAAACCATCTGGGGGGGGATGGTCACCTGGGGGTTGGTCAGTTCCTGGGAGGAGGAGGCGATCGTGTATTGAATATGGGTGTCAGTCCCCAAAAAGGTGATGGTGTCCCCGGATTTTAATTCATGGGAATAACACCGATCGCCGTTGACAAATAGCCCGTTACTGCTGCGATTCCCCAGGGTATCTCCATCGATGACCCAAAATACAACGGCGCCCCCCTCTTTACCCTTGGCGTTTTTGTACTGCACCGGAAAGATGGTGCAATGGTAGCGAGAAATCGCCAAATCCTGAATCATAATGAGATTGTCAGAATTGCGCCCAATGGAATACTGCTTTTTTTCCAGCACAATATTTCGGGGGAAAGACTCCCCATGGATGGTCAGGAGGTGAAACGTGGAGGCTGGCTGGTCCATGGTTTGAATCGCTTAGAGGTTCAATGGTTTCTACGGTTTATCATCGAGACTGTGGGGACTGTGGTGGCAGCGTAGTTTGACCACGACGCGGTTGCCCCCGTTTTGTTGGGCTTGGATTGACTTGGCCGCGGCCAGTTCAATGACTTCCTCCAAGGGGATCTTCTCCGACCCGCTATAGCAATCGACCCCTAGGGAAAAGGAGACCCAAATTTGGCGGTCATTGTATTTGACGACTAGATCGTAAGTGTCATATCGTATCTTTTCTGCAATATTGGTGGCGTTATCCAGGGAACAATCGGGGAGGAAAATCAAGATTTGATCATTTTCATTGCGATAGACAAAATCCGTTTGACGCAGCACGTTATTGAGGTGGACAAGTACCTGGTTAAAGACAACATTTTCCGCTTCAAAGCCGTAGGTTTTACGAACGAGGTCTAACTGGTCAATGACCAAGATAATGATGCCGATATGTTGCCGATTGCGGTTGGCCCGGGCCTCCTCCACCGCCATCCGTTTCTGGATATATTCCTGAGTGGTAATGCCCGTGTTGGTCTCCTGCCCCTCCTGGGAGGAGAGATTCATATAATCACGGTGCTTATTGAGGGCGACCTTGATCATGGCATTGAGTTCCGGGGGCTTGGTGGGCTTGATCATGTAGCCATAGCACCCTGCCACCTGGGCACGGTTCACCAGTTCTTCATTACAGTAGGCGGTGAGAAAAATAGTCGGAATTTTTGACGATTCATAGATACGGCGGGCGGTTTCAATGCCGTCAATTTCTCCTTTGATCACAATATCCATCAGCACTAAATCGGGGGGATCTTGAAACACCGCCATTAACGCTGCCTGGCCAGAGGACGCAATTCCTGTGATTTTGTATCCCAACTGCGAGAGCTTTTTAGCTAATTGCCGAGCGACGAGCAATTCGTCCTCCACAATCAAAATACTTGTTTGAACGTCTTGATTAACGGATTCGGGGTTATTGTCCATCGGATGGTCTGAAATATTAAAAGCGGGTTGTTATTAATCTAATTCTTAACAGCAAGCTTACCAGAAAGCCATTGGGCGATCACCTTTTACACGCGGCGGTGGTAGTGCAGCTCTGAAAAGGCCAGGGTCACCACTGTCCCCGGTGCGGAGGTCACGGTGAGGTCTGCTTCTAGTTGTTCTGCTAGCAGACAAATGAGTTGCCAGCCCATGCTGTCGGTGGCTTGATAGTCCATCCCTGGGGGGAGACCCACCCCATCATCCCGGACGGTCAGGGTGAGTTTGGCATCGGTTTGGGCTAGCGTGATGGTGATGGTGCCTTGGCGATCGCCGGGAAAAGCGTGTTCTAGGGCATTGCTGACCAACTCGTTAACGATCAACCCACAGGGGGTCACGGTTTCGATATTCATTTCCACAGGACAAAGATCGTAACGGATGGTTACCCGTTGATCCTCCAGGGTGGTGGAATTGACCAGTTCGGTGACCAAGGTGGTGAGATATTCCCCCAGATCAATCAGGGCCAAATCCTTCGATTGATACATTTTTTCGTGGACCAAGGCGAGGGTTTTAATGCGTTTTTGGCTGTCCTCTAGCATGGCCAGGATTTTGGGATCATCGATCAGGTCAGACTGCCAACTGAGTAAGCCCGATACCACCAGCAGGTTATTTTTGACCCGATGGTGGATTTCCTTGAGGAGTATTTCTTTTTCCCGCACGGACTGGGTGAGTTGTCGATTCATCTTCCGAATATTGTCTTCAGCGTCAATGCGCTCGCTCACATCCATTTGAATGCCAATGAAGTGGGTTAAGCTCCCCTGGGCATTGCGGATGGGGGACATGTGCAACTCATTCCAGAATTCTTCGCCATTTTTGCGGCAATTACGGATGATCACTTCACAGGACTCCCCGGCTTTAATCGCTTGGCGGAGAAGCTGCAAGCCCGGTTGGTCGTGGTCGCCGCCCTGGAGAAAACGACAGTTTCGACCTTTAATCTCGGCTAGGGTATAGCCCGTAATCTGTTCAAAGGCTTGATTGACAAAGACCACGGGATTATCCTTCTGACGGGCATCGGCGATGATGATGCCATTGTTACTGGCGGCGATCGCCTGCTCCTGGAGTTGGAGTTGTTCCTGTTTTTTTTCTAAATCGGCGGTGCGTTGGGCCACCCGGTTTTCCAATTCTTTATTGACCTGTTGCAGGGTTTGATTGGTACGAATCCGCAACTGATTTCGCACCGATTCATTGACCGCAAAAAATAGCCCCCCGGCCCCGATGACGGTGACCCCCCCCAACAGCAGAAAATGTTGGGAGAAGTTCTGGATGACATGATCCTGTA
>JAYKHU010000158.1:0-8401 GCA_035285105.1 Synechocystis sp. | reverse complement strand
ATTTACGGCGAAAAGTTTGCTGACGAAAATTTCCAACTCAAACACGATCGCCCGGGATTACTGTCCATGGCTAATGCGGGGCCCAATACCAACGGTTCCCAATTCTTTTTGACCTTTGTGCCCTGTCCCTGGTTGGACGGCAAACACGTCGTCTTTGGAGAAGTGGTCGAGGGGGGAGAACTGCTCAAACTATTGGAAGCCAATGGTTCCCAGAGTGGTGCCACCAAAAAGGCGATCGTCATCAGCGATTGCGGCGAAGTTAAGTAACCTTAATTGATTTCCGGTGACTGTTCCCCTTGGTTACCCAATCAGGGGGAATTAGATTTTATTTTTTAGATTTTCAACACGTTTCATGACCTCCATTCTGACCCAACTCAATCACCAGTTTGCCCAAGCCCTTGCGGGTCAGTTTGCCGATGACGTGACTCTGCCAATACCGTTGGTGGTGCCCGCCAGTAATCCTAAGTTTGGGGATTTCCAATGTAATATTGCCCTGCCTTTGGCGAAACAACTAGGACAACAACCCAGGGCGATCGCCGCTGAGATTGTGGAAAAGGTGGATCTAACGGGGATTTGTGAACCGCTAACCATTGCGGGGCCGGGGTTTATTAACTTGAAACTATTGCCGGACTATTTAGTGCAGCAATTGATTGAGATTGAATCCGATGATCACCTGGGGGTTGAAACCTTGGCAGAACCAGAACGGGTGATTGTGGATTTTTCTAGCCCTAATATTGCCAAGGAAATGCATGTGGGTCATTTACGATCCACCATTATTGGTGACTGTATTGCCCGGGTATTGGAATTTCGAGGTTACGAGGTGTTGCGCCTCAACCATGTGGGGGATTGGGGAACCCAATTTGGGATGTTAATTACCTATTTAAAAGAAGTTTCTCCCGCAGCCTTAGTGACAGCGGATGCGTTAGAGATTGGCGATTTAGTGGCATTTTATAAGCAAGCGAAACAACGGTTTGATGAGGATGAACAGTTTCGAGAAACCTCTCGTCAGGCAGTGGTGGGATTACAGTCCGGTGATCCGGATAGCTTAAAAGCGTGGAAATTACTCTGTGATCAATCCCGCCGCGAATTTCAGGTCATTTATGATTGGTTAGAGATTGAGATTACTGAACGGGGAGAATCCTTTTACAATCCCCTCCTGGCTGATGTGGTCAAACAGTTAGATGCCCAAGGCTTATTGGTGGAAGATGCCGGGGCCCAATGTGTTTTCCTTGATGGCTTCACCAATAAAGATGGCGATCGCCTGCCATTAATTGTGCAGAAATCCAATGGCGGTTATAACTATGCCACCACGGATCTGGCGGCGTTAACCTATCGTTTTCAGACCGATCACGCCCAACGCATTATCTATGTCACTGATGCGGGGCAAGCCAACCATTTTGCCCAGGTGTTTCAGGTGGCGCAGAAAGCGGGTATTATTGCCGATCCCAATCAAGTGGTACATGTTCCGTTTGGTTTGGTGAAAGGAGAAGACGGCAAAAAACTGAAAACCCGTGCGGGGGACACCATTCGTCTTAAGGATTTACTGAGCGAGGCCGTAGCCCATGCCCGCCAGGATTTAGAAACCCGTTTAGAAACAGAAGAACGCCAAGAAACCCCGGAATTTATTGAAACGGTGGCCCAACGGGTGGGCATTGCAGCGGTGAAATATGCCGATCTCAGCCAAAACAGAACGAGCGATTACATTTTTAGTTTTGACAAAATGCTCGCCCTCCAGGGCAACACCGCCCCCTACATGCTCTATGCCTACGCCCGCATCCAAAGTATTAGTCGGGAAGGGGGCATTGATTTTAGTCAACTCGCTTCCGGGGAAATTGTCCTAGCCGATGACACAGAATTGGCCTTAGCTAAACATTTATTGCAGTTTGCCGATGTGATTCACACCGTAGAAACCACCTTTTTACCCAATCGACTCTGTGACTATTTATATGAGTTGAGTAAGGTCTTTAACCGCTTCTACGAAAACTGTCCTGTGTTAAAGGCGGAAAACCCCCAACGGCGATCGCGCTTGTTATTGTGTGATTTAACGGCTAAGACTCTCAAACAGGGGCTAACATTATTAGGTATCCCCGTCTTATCCCGGATGTAATGGCCGCTTGTTGCCTGAACGACAAGATAAACTAAAGAAAGCAAGCCAGTATGCTCAATATCCAGATCTTTATTGCCATTCTGACTGCATTATTGGTTTTTCTGACCAGTGTTTTCCTTGCCTATGACACCCTCCAATTCAACAACTACACCCTCATCATCCCCCAATGGGCCGGACTCCTCTTCGCCGGGATTACTTTCGTGTTTGTGGCACTGGATCAAATCCTACGGGGGTTTGTCGGACTTGAGGCAGCGCAGAATCGAGCTGAGGAATCGCAGAATCGAGCTGAGGAAAGAGACCGAAGCGTTGAGGCAAGAAACCTTAGCTACGAAGCAAGAAACCGAAGTATTGAGACAAGAAACCGCCTCATTGAGAGCGCAGAACGCGAGACTCGCCGAACTCGAATCGAAACTCGATACCGTATTGCAGTTACCCGCTTCCAACTTGACCCCAACCCAACTCACCGACAACAATTAGCCGATGTTTTAGCCCTGTTAATGGAGTATCAGGATACGCTCTGAGCAAGATATTGGCCTGACTGCTGAGGGGGAAACGTGACCTACCCCGTCACTGCGATTTTTGTTGAAAATAATTTCTATTAGTGATAGACTTCATGGTGTTCAGTTGAGAATCTATTTCAGTAAGCACATGAAACGACGTGTATTTCTGGGGGCCGGGACGGCAGCAACGGTGGTGGCAATGGATGCCCTGCTCAACCCTCGGCAGAGTTTGGCCCAAAGTAAGGCGATTAATGTTTATTCATCTCGTCACTACAATACCGACCAAAGGCTTTACAACAATTTCACTGCTCAGACAGGGATAAAAGTTAATTTGATTGAAGGTAAAGATGATTTACTCATTGAACGGATTAAACAGGAAGGCAGTCGGAGTCCCGCGGATGTGTTAATCACTGTGGATGCAGGACGCTTATGGCGAGCAACTCAGGCGGGAATTTATGCTCCGGTTAATTCCGCCGTCTTGAATAAGGCTATCCCCAAATATCTACGGGACTCCCAAAATCGCTGGTTTGGCTTTAGCAAGCGCTTACGGGTGATCATGTACAACAAAAACCAAGTCAGTAAATCACAACTGACCGGGTATGGTGACCTAGCTGCTCCCAAATGGAAAGGGAAAGTGGTGATCCGTAGTTCTGAAAATGTTTATAATCAATCCTTCGTTGCTTGGCTAATGGTGACCCAAGGGACAGCGGCGGCGGAACAATGGTGTCGGGGAGTTGTCAATAACTTTGCCCGGCGACCCCAGGGAGGAGATACGGATCAAATTAAAGCAGTGGCGGCGGGCATTGGCAGCTTAGGCCTTGCAAATACTTATTATCTTGCTCGGTTAGGGGCATCAAAAGATCCCAGTGACCAGTCCGTTTTCAAAAAAGTGGGGGTTTATTTTCCCGATCAAAAGGGCCGAGGCGTCCACGTCAATATCAGCGGAGGCGGTTTAGTTAAAACAGCCCCCAATAAGGCGGGGGCCATCAAATTCCTAGAGTATTTAGTGAGTCCGTCTGCTCAGCAATTCTTTGCCCAGGGAAATTTTGAATATCCGGTGATTTCTGGGGTTACCCTTGATCCCATCTTGCAGAGTTTTGGTTCTTTTAAATCCGACGTAGCGAGCGTGGACGACTATGGCCCCAATTTAGCCAGGGCAGCTCAAATTATGGCTAAAGCAGGCTGGAAATAGGTCAGGCTTTCTGTCGCTCTTAATCGACAGCGTTCCCCTGGGTCAGTTTTGGCTACAGGGGAATTTTTGATCATGAAAAAACTTCCCCTAGGGTGAGGAAGTTTATGGGCAAGGTAGAGATTAAAATCCAGCGTAGGATGCTGCGGTCAAACTGCCCAACGCCTGTTGCAAAAATTGAAGCGCAAAAATCGCTAAGATCGGGGAAAAATCGATGCCCCCCAAGGGAGGAATAAAAGACCTAAAAATGTTGAGGTAGGGATCGGTAATGGGGCTGAGGAATCCCATCACATTGCCAGCCCATTCCGCCGTCTGAAACCAAGACAATAAAATTCGAATGAATAAAAGTACCAAATAGATATTAATAAAATTTGCCAGGGTAGAAACGAGTAAGGCCATAGTCGTATTCGCCGATATCTCTAAAAATAACTGCCTTCCATCTTAACCTGACCCTAGGGGCTTGATGCAGATTGGGCGCAAATTTGCCGGGCGATGGTCAGGGCGCTATAACTCACCCCGGCAGTTCCTTCCCCAGGATGGACGGAATCCCCCCCTAACCAAAGATTCTTGATGGGGGTCCGGGGGGCAAAACCAAAGGGGCCAAAGGTAGATAATCGTTGTCCCACACCCCCAACGATCCCCTGCTGTCGGGCAGTATAACGGGCAAAGGTGCGAGGGGTGGCGCTTTCCGTATGAATGAGGGTTTGATCACTGAGGTTGAAATATTGCCCTAATTTGGCGATCGCCGTTTCTTGATAGTGGGTTTTGCGGGCTTGGTATCGTACCGGGGACTCTTGCCACCAGGGAGCGACATCGGTGAAAGAGGACGCAATAATGGTTCGACAACCGTCAGGGGCGCGGCCATCACCGGGTTTACTGACGCTCACAAAGAGGGAATTATTTTCACCAATGGGGCCAGCCGCATCATACAAAAATTGTAGATGGGGCGCACAGTCCGGGGGAATGGCGTCTTCCGTTACTCCAAGGTAAATAACAAAGGCACCGGAGCCGGGGGGAAGGTTTTCCACTCGCTTTTGATAGCCCGGTAAGGAAATATCCACCATTTTGACTAAATTTTGTGCTGTCACATTGGCAACGATCTGACTCGCCGCTTCCCGCCGGATTTCTCCAGTTTTTAAATCTCGCACTGTGATGGCGATCGCCTGGCCGTTATCTGTGTGAACTTTCTCCACCCGTTGCCGACACCATAATTCCCCACCGTGCTTTTTCAAGCCATCAACCAGGCGATCGCTCAAAACCTGCATACTGCCCTGTAAATGGGACAGTCCCTGGGGCGCTTGGGACACAGCTAAGGCCGTCGCGGCATAGAGTAACGCCGTTTCATCTGCCCCCACTTGGGAATACAGTTTCAATTGCAAATCCAAAAAGGTTTTTAACCGCCGGTCTGACCCTAAACCCAGAAGCCGTAACGCATCGCCCACCGTTAATCCCACAAAAGGGGCTGTTAACAGCGTATCAGGCCGTAGAGCTTGCACTAATTGCCCTATATCCCAGGCATTGCGGGGTGGTAAAACGGGATCTCGCCCCTGGAACCGCCAACTGATTTCAAATAAGGTGTTTAATAATTGCCAAAAGCGGTCACTGCCCGGAAATTGGCGTTGTCTCTCCCGTTGCCATTGCTGGCGATCGCGCCAAACATTAATTGGTTCACATTCCCCCGGTAAAAAGACAGCACAGGCCGGATCACAGGGGGTCACGTCCGGTAACTCAATATCCAATTCCTGAAAAATGCGGTGGTGAATGCCCCCTGGCTCTAGCCCGGCCACCTGGGTGGCCCCAACATCAAAAATGAATCCCCGTCGCCGAAAGGTTGAGGCACAGCCCCCCGGCAAACTGGCTTGTTCGTAAATTTTGACTGCATAACCCTGTTTCGCTAGTAATGCCCCTGCGGTCAAACCACCAATTCCTGCTCCGATTACAATCACTGGGGCCTTAGCTGCGCGAGTCATAGGTTGGGATCAGGTTTGTTTACATTTCTTAATATAGCCTACGCAATTCAGCCTCACTTTTTGACGAAGCATTGGTCAGTCCAACTGCCATGTAAGGGGTAGGGAATATGGTGGTTGAGGGTTAAGGTTGTCACCGGGGTTAAATCTTGAGCCTCAAGAATAATTAACTGGCTTTTATGTAATGCGGCGTTGTACACCAGACAGAGCAACCAACCATCATCTTCTGCGGTGGCATCGGGTCGGGGGACAAAAATCGGTTCCCCGCTAAAACCTTGGGGGGCAAAGGAATAGACGGTTTCTTCCCCAGTGACATGATCATATTTGGCGATCGCCTGGAGGGGAGCGTTTCCGTTGCCTTGGTGAGCCGCACCGAGGTAAACGTAGCGATAGGGACGACCCACATAACCAGGATTGACAACGGGGAATTCACAGGAACGACTTATTTTTAAGGTTTTTTCCACCGTTTTTGCCCTGGGATCAATAGTGAAGCGCCAAAGTTGACCGGGATCAAGCTGCGCCCAATTGACCTGCCGAAAATCCATATCGGGCTGTACCTGGGGCAAGGAATCATAACAAATAGAATCGAGAATAACATTCCCGTCCTGTTCAAAGGCGTTGGCGTGGTGGAAAATAAATCCGGCTTGCACAGGAATGGAGATAACGCCTGGGTCAGAATCTTGGCGCGGAATTAAGACGATTTGTGCCGTTTTTTCGGGATGAAATTGTACACATTCCCCTGCTCCCCGCAGACCAAACAGATAGGGAAAGGGATTAAAACTGACGTTATTTTGCAGAAAAATGGCGTAGTGGGGCGTGATGGCGAAATCATGAATAAAAGCAAAGCCAGGGATAGTGTGGCTGTGGCGACGTAATAACTGACCGTCGGAGCCAAATTCTAATAGGGTTAACGTGCTGCTCAGTCCCGTTTTCAAGGAAAAAGTGACATAACAGGACCGGCCGTCATCCGTGGCACAGGCGGGATCGATGCGGGGATGGGCGGAAAGGGGTTGATCGGCGGTGAGAACCCCGTCTAAATTATCCAGGCCGATGGTGTCTAGGGTTTGGGGATCAAGGCGGTGAGGATGGGCCGCTTCCCAGAGGGCTAGTAGGCGATCGCCCCAATAGGTAATGTTGGTGTTGGCAATATTTTTGAGGCGCAAGTCGAACATATTTTTTAGCCAACCACCGGGCGGTTGAGTGCCAAAGACGCCTCGATAGAGCATTTTTCCCGCGGCCTTTTCTTCCACATAGCCCTGGGTTTTCACAAATTGACTACGGAAATGGGCCCGCCCATCGCCAGGAAAGCCAAAGGCTGTTACGTAACCGTCCCCGTCAAAGGGGTGGCGAATGGGGATGCCGCCAATATCCAACAAACCCGGCCCGTTACGAAATAACGTCCCCTGTAAGCCGCTGGGGATTTCCCCCTCAATGTCCTCAATCCAGTAATCCCATTCCTGGGGTTGGGATTCATAGCCCCGCAACCAGTCAGTGAGGTCATAGCTAGGCGCGGCGATCGGGGAAGTTACCATCGGTCAACTCGTTACATTTCTTTACATTACCTATTTTAAACTGATTTTCGTCCGGCCCTACTGTCCCAGAATGGCCCCGGAGCCACTGCCCTGAAACATAATCCAAGACATAATCAGGTTGGAAGCAAAAATGGCTAGTAAACAGGTAACCACCGCAGCCGTTGTGGATTCTCCTACCCCCTTAGCGCCTCCCCGGGTCGTTAAGCCCCAATTACAGCCAATAATGGCAATTAACGCCCCAAACACAATCCCTTTAATGGGGCCACAGACGACATCCCAGGGGGCAACGAAGGTCTGCACCGATTCAAAAAAGACCTGTTGGGCAATGTTGTAAAAGTTAATGGCCACCAAGGCACCGCCAGCCATGCCGGTCACTAGGGCCAAAACACTCAATATGGGAACCATGATGCAACAGGCAATTAACCGGGGAATCACCAAATATTCAACGGGATTGGTATTGAGCATATACAGGGCATCAATTTGTTCCGTCACCCGCATGGTGCCTATTTCCGCCGCAAAAGCTGACCCCACCCGACCGGCCACCACCACGGCGGTCATAATCGGACACAATTCCCGCGCCAAGGAAAGCATCAAAATTCCCCCCACCGCACTCCCGGCTCCTAGAGCTAAGAATTCCCGTGCCACTTGAATAGTGAAAATCATGCCAATAATGGCCGCGGTTACGAGGGCGATCGGCAAGGAGGCAGGGCCCACAAACATCATTTGTTCCGTGGTGTTGCGATAGTCAATGGGGCGGGTAATGATCTGAAAAATCGCATTGCCCAACAGTAAAATGGCTTGACCCGCCCGCTGTAGCCAAGAATTGAGTTCGTTGAAGAAAAGGGATTGCCGCATGGAGTTAGGGAGTGGGGAATAGGAATTAGTCTACTCCTTCGTTAAACCGCGATCTCCACAATGACCGGGGTATGGTCGCTGGGTTTTTCCCACGTCCTCGGTTCACGGTCAATCCAACAGGTTTGGGCTTGTTCATAGAGTTGGGGCGTTAGATAGAGATGATCAATGCGCCAGCCTCGATTACGGCTAAATCCCCTAGTGCGATAGTCCCACCAACTGTAATGGCCGGTTTCCGCTGTGAATTTACGAAA
>JAYKHU010000157.1:0-3396 GCA_035285105.1 Synechocystis sp. | reverse complement strand
GCAATTTCCTCGGTGGCTGTGCCCATAAACGCCGCCAACGGCACGATCGCCAAACCGGCCAAAATGAACACCGTTGTTTCCCCCCACCCCAACCAATGGGCTACCAATGAAAGGGGACAAAAGACCAGCAACACCAGAAAAATCTTACTTTTGTTGGACATGGTTAAAGAGAAAAACGGTGGGTTTGATCCATTTCAGACTTAGGACTCAATGACAAGTTTTCCCAGTCTTCTCCGCTAATATTAGCCTGCTTTAGTCCCTGGCCAGAGGGCGATCGCCTAAAATAGGCTAAGACAGCAACACTCTCAACGAACCATGGCGACAACAGCGGATGAAGTGTGGCAACTCCTCGGAGAGTTAGTCCAGGCCCAGAAAGAGACAGAACGATTACTCAAGGAACAACAGGAGGAAGCAGAACGCTCCCGTCAGGAGGCCGATCGCCGTTCCCAAGAGATTGATGGCCGTTTTCAAAAAACTGATCATTTAATCCAAGAGCTAAGTCAACAAAGCAAAAAAACTGATCGCCAAATTCAAGAACTCGGTAAACAAATTGGGGGTTTAGGGAAAAAATTTGGCAGTTTTACCGAAGGATTAGCTTTACCCTCCATGGAAACCATTTTGTATGAAAAATTTGGCATGGAAGTGGTCACCCCCAGCGCCCGCGTCAGCAAACAAGGTAAACATATTGAACTGGACGTCCTGGCCTATGCCAATGGAGAGGTCAATACGGCGATCGTGGTGGAAGTTAAAAGCCATGCCCGCTCTGAATCGATTACTCAATTAATTAAGCATCTCCAGCAATTTAGAGAATTTTTTCCTGAACATCAGGATAAAAAACTGTACGGCATCCTCGCGGCGGTGGATCTCTCCAATGCCCTCAGAGAAGATGTCTTAAAAGCCGGGTTATACGTCGCCCGTATTCACGATGAAATTTTTGAACTCGATACCCCTGCTACCTTTCAGCCCAGAGTTTGGTAAGGTAAAGGGCAACCTTGAGTTCTGCGTTCTGTTGACGGTGATTTGATGAGTGATGACTCCCCTAATCCTGACTGGCAATTAGCGCCCCAGGAAGATTTTGTCCGATTAACGTTAACGTTGCCTACGGGCGTTACCCATCAACACCTCGAGCAGAGTTTAACGACCTATTTACGGATGATGGCGGGACGCTGGGGCGATCGCCAGCGCGTGCGGCTAGCGGTACAGAATCAGTTACTCGATTCTCGTCAATTACAGGCGATCGCCGCCAGTCTACAGCAACAAAACCTCGAACTGCAATGGATTGAAACCAGCCGTCGTCAAACCGCTGTTGCAGCGGCCAGCACCGGGTTTTCCGTTGATCAGACGCCCCCGGATATCTCCCTGATTGCCAAAGAAATCACCCTGCCCCCACCGCCGCCGTTGGTGCTGCGTCAAACCCTGCGTTCGGGGGGAGAAATCCGTCACACCGGGGACGTTGTTATTATTGGCGATGTCAATCCCGGCAGTAGTGTGACGGCGGAGGGCGATATTCTCATTTGGGGCTGTTTACGGGGAACGGCCCATGCCGGGGCGAAGGGGGATCAGCAGGCTGTTATCATGATTTTACGTTTGGCGGCCTGTCAACTCCGCATCGCCGACATGGTGGCAAGAGTAGGGGCTGATGCTGGCGATCGCCGTGATCCAGAAATCGCTTATATTACAACAGAAGGTATTCGCCTGACCCCCGTGCGTCAGTTTCAGCGTCCCGTTTCGACCTAAATTTCTGTATTATTAATGTTTCGCGTTTAAGACTTTACTGCACGTCATCAGCCAACTATGAATCGGATTATTGTTGTCACGTCGGGCAAAGGAGGTGTGGGGAAAACAACAACCACCGCCAATCTCGGAGCCGCCCTTGCTCGACTCGGGAAAAAAGTTGTTTTAGTTGATGCGGATTTTGGCTTACGCAATCTGGATCTGTTGCTTGGCCTTGAACAACGCATTGTCTACACGGCGATCGATGTGCTGACCAATGAATGCACCATTGAAAAAGCCTTAGTCAAAGATAAACGCCTGCCCAATTTAGTCCTGTTACCGGCGGCCCAAAATCGGTCTAAAGATGCGATCGATGCGGAGCAAATGACGTCCCTAGTGGATCAACTTCTACCCAAATTTGATTACATTATTATTGACTGTCCGGCGGGGATTGAAGGGGGTTTTCGCAATGCCGTTGCCCCGGCCCAGGAAGCCATTATTGTGACCACGCCGGAAATGTCAGCGGTGCGGGATGCGGATCGGGTGATTGGTTTATTGGAAGCGGAGGACGTGAGTAATATTAAGTTGATTGTGAATCGATTACGCCCGGAAATGGTGCAGCTTAATCAAATGATTAGCGTGGAAGATATTTTAGACCTGTTGGCAGTGCCCTTAATTGGTATTGTGCCGGACGATCAAAAAATTATTATTTCCACCAACAAAGGCGAACCGTTGGTATTAGAAGAAAAATTATCCGTTCCCGGTCTTGCCTTTCAAAATATTGCCCGTCGCTTAGAAGGCCAAGACATTCCGTTCCTCGATTTTATGGCGGCCCACAACAGCCTGCTAAATCGCATTCGTCGTCGTCTTCTGGGAAGTTAGTTTCCCTCACTGTCCCCCTTGATGTAGCCCCCTAGTGAGCAAAAAACCATGATTTTGGACTTAATTGATCGACTGTTTAGCCGGGGTAGTCGCCACAGTGGAGAGGATGCACGGCGTCGTCTCAAGCTTGTGATTGCCAATGATCGGTCGGGGCTAAGCCCGGAAATGATGGAAGCAATGCGTCGCGAAATTGTGGAAGTGGTCAGTCGCTATGTGGAAATTGACCCGGCGGAAATGGAATTTTCCTTAGAAAGCGATCAGCGGATGACGGCGTTGATTGCCAATTTGCCGGTGCGGCGGGTGCGGCGGGGTTAGACGGTAATCTGTGGCCGAAGACTCATTGGTAGGTAAGGCGATGGCAATTGCGGGAAAAACACCTTCTTCCCTGGGTGAGTCTGCAGGGATCAGCTCCGATGATTTTAAATACACAATAATCTATTTCTGGGCAACGGCATCTCACTTCTTTCATTCCTTCAGGGCTTTGGTCTCAAATTAAATCTGCCAAACCAAGTCCTTGCTCCACTTTTTTTAAGGTTAAGTAGCGTTCCGGTGGATGCTGTAACCGCTGTTGAGCATCTTGGCTATCTTCAAAGTCTTCTAAAAAACTCAGTACGGCTTCTTGGATCAACTCAGTTTCGGGTCGCCCCAATTGTTGGCTGACCATTAACAAACGGTTTTCAATATCAGGGGAGAGGGTTAGATTTTTCATTAATAAAGTCTGTTGCTGATGGCTTTAATTTTAGCGAAGTTAAGGCTAGGCTCGTTGTCAGGCTAAGGTTTTAAGTCCTGGGCTAATCAGGC
>JAYKHU010000156.1:0-2710 GCA_035285105.1 Synechocystis sp. | reverse complement strand
CAATGTATTGGTGCCACCACCCTGGATGAATACCGCAAACATATCGAACGGGATGCGGCCCTAGAACGGCGTTTTCAACCCGTGATGGTGGGTGAGCCTTCTGTGGAAGAAACCATTGAAATTCTCTTTGGCCTACGGGAACGCTACGAACAGCACCACAAACTCAAAATTTTAGACGAAGCCCTCGAAGCGGCTGCCAAGCTCTCGGATCGTTACATCTCTGATCGGTATTTACCCGATAAGGCGATCGACTTAATCGATGAAGCTGGGTCCCGGGTGCGGTTAATTAATTCCCAATTACCCCCCGCCGCCAAGGAATTGGATAAGGAATTGCGTCAGATTTTGAAAGAAAAAGACGATGCCGTCCGTAACCAAGACTTCGATAAGGCCGGGGAACTGCGTGATCGGGAGATGGACATCAAACAACAGATCCGCGACATTGCCTCTTCCAAAAAATCAGAAGGGGACAGTGGGGAACCGGAAGTCAATTCCGAGGAAATCGCCCACATTGTTGCCTCTTGGACCGGGGTTCCCGTTAATAAACTGACGGAATCCGAATCGGAAAAACTGATGCACATGGAAGATACCCTGCATCAGCGCTTAATCGGACAGGAGGATGCGGTCAAAGCGGTGTCCCGCGCTATCCGCCGCGCTCGGGTGGGACTGAAAAATCCCAACCGCCCGATCGCCAGCTTTATCTTCTCTGGTCCCACCGGGGTAGGGAAAACCGAGTTAACCAAAGCCTTAGCCGCTTACTTCTTTGGTTCCGAAGAAGCTATGATCCGCCTGGATATGTCGGAATTCATGGAACGTCATACGGTATCCAAACTCATTGGTTCCCCTCCCGGTTATGTGGGCTATAACGAAGGCGGTCAACTCACGGAAGCGGTACGCCGTCGTCCTTACACCGTGGTTCTGTTCGACGAGATTGAAAAAGCCCACCCCGACATCTTCAACATGCTGCTGCAGATTTTGGAAGATGGACGCCTCACCGATGCCAAGGGACGCACGGTGGACTTTAAAAATACCCTCTTGATCATGACCTCCAACATTGGGTCCAAGGTCATTGAAAAAGGTGGCGGTGGTCTGGGCTTCGACTTTGAAAGCGACCAAGCTGAGTCTCAGTACAATCGCATTCGTTCCTTGGTCAACGAAGAGTTGAAAAACTACTTCCGTCCTGAGTTCCTCAACCGTCTGGATGAAATTATCGTCTTCCGTCAGTTGAATAAGGACGAAGTCAAGGAAATTTCCGAAATCCTGCTCCGGGATGTCTTTGCTCGCCTGGTTGAGAAAAATATCTCCCTACAGGTGACGGACAAATTTAAAGAGCGCCTCGTGGAAGAAGGCTTTAACCCAGCCTATGGTGCCCGACCCCTCCGTCGTGCGATTATGCGACTCCTGGAAGACGTCCTCGCCGAGGAAATTCTGACGGGTCGTTTGCAAGAAGGGAGCAAAGCTCTGGTGGATATCGGCGACGACAAGCAAGTCGTGGTGACTCCCCTGGAAGACCGTGAGCTAATCGCCCCCGGCGTTGAATAACAATCATTAGTATGGCTTCCGGCGCCCACGGGCTGATTCCACCCTAGCCATTACTGCGATAATCGTAAGGTAGTTCATCCCCCCAAGAACTACCTTTTTTTCTGGGCCAAAAGTGTCAAAAAAAACGGCGATCGCCCTGTTCAGCCGATACAATGAACACGTATCACAATAACCCACAGATCCCCCACTGTTTTTGACTAGGATGATCAACCATGACCGATAATTTCACGATTGGCTACTTCGAGCAAATACAAGAGCGGCGGCAAGAAGAGCGCGTACTGGCATTTTGTCAAGTGTTGGATTTGGATCACAACTTAGTGGGGGTCTCCTTTGATCTCACCTCCAAGGGGTTGTGTGTCAGCCTGCCCAATAGTTGGACTGATGCCGACACCTTCGTCGTTATTCTCAAGCGCTTGGATAACCCCACCTTGCCATCCATTAGGGTGACCGTTAAGCCCATGTGGCGTCATTCTCGTAACGATAATTTTGATGAAATTGGTGGCCAAATTCTGGACGTGGATTCCCAAACCAGTTTTGAGCAATTCCTAGACTATTGTCAGCAGGCGGGGCCTAGCGGACTGTTGGACACAGGGGATAATGTGGATCCCCTCGGTGACGGTGATGTTGCCTAAGGACGCGACGGTGATTGGTAACGCCCCTCCTCTATTGCGTCACTGATAAGGGGGGGATTTTAGGCGATCGCCGTTCCCAGGCTGATAGGGCCGTTGCCGAAAAACCCGATGAAGGTCTCGACATAGGAGCAGAGTCTGATACCATCTTAGAAAGTATTAAAATTTGTTAAGAAAATTAAAATGCGCGTTTTGGTGGTCGGTGGCACAGGAACCCTTGGGAGACAAATTGTACGGCAGGCGATTGATCACGGCCATACCGTCACTTGTCTGGTTAGAAATCAACGCAAAGCAACATTTCTAAAGGAATGGGGCGCGTCCCTGATTAGTGGCAACCTTTGTAAACCGGAAACATTGCCCCCGGCCCTAGAAAATATTGACGCGGTCATTGATGCAGCCACCGCCAGGGCAACGGATTCCCTAACCATTCGCCAGGTAGACTGGGACGGCAAGCTGAATCTGATCCGAGCGATGCAGCAAGGGGGGATCAAACGCTTAATATTTTTCTCGATTTTACGGGCGTCAGAATATCCCAAAGTGCC
>JAYKHU010000155.1:0-5870 GCA_035285105.1 Synechocystis sp. | reverse complement strand
AGTCAGGGGACGCATGACCTGACTCTTCGGAGGTGATAATTTCCCCGGCAAAGTTTTTGGCAAATTGCTCGATCGCCTTCCGGGCTTGGTTAGGATTGAGAACATCGGTTGTAGTAGGCTCTGGGGCAGATTCAATTTTAGGGGCCGGGTGAATTGTGGGGGCAGACGCTGGAGGGGGAGTAGGAGCCTGGGGGACTGCTGGGGGGCGAGGATGGTCCGCCACTGCGGTAGAGGGAGGCGGACTCGGTGGAGAGACCGCCGGGGAATGAGAGGGAATGGCCGGAGGACGGGAGGGAGAAACAGTGACGGGGGGCGGGGCAGTGGAGGAGACGTTTGCTGAATTGGCAGTCCTAAAATTGACTTTAATGGGGCGATGACACACTTGCTGAAAGGCATTTTCTAACTCACTTTTCCGACTGTGAATGACTTTCGACATGGCTTCTACGGTAATTTCCACCGTGGCGGTGTTGCCTGTTAGGGTGTGTAATCCACAGTTGGTCGTGAAAAGAGGTCGCAGAAAGGGTGTAAAGGTTGCGAGGATATCTTCCCAGGTTTGTTCGAGGTTGACGGGGGGTTGGGTCTCTATGGGGTCGGCGATCGGTGCTGGGGGAGCTTGAGTCGGGGCGGCATCAACGGCATTGAGGATTTGAGGCTCTGGTGATGGGACCGCAGAGGCTTTGATGGGGACAGAGGACGGTGTTGGGGATCCCGTTGTTGACGTCGGTTGAGAGGGTTGAGGGGTTGCGGTTGGAACTGATACTGTCGCCGATTTCGTCGCCCGTTGAACACGTTGGGAAGGGTCAGGGGCGATCGCCAGGGAAACGCAAGCATCAGGTAATAGTCCTAATAAACTAACCTCTAACCACAGCCGGGGTTGGGTAGTGTGGCGGAGTTGGGGTTCACTGTCCTTGAGCTTTTGTTGTCCGGCGAGGATAATTTTCGTCTCCCATTGGGGAGCCAGTTCACACAGTTGTTGCCAGGTGGATTCGGTCACCGCCACCAGATCAGACCGATGGGGGGCGGTTTTAGCAATTAATAAGTTCAAATAAAAGGCCGCTAAATTTTGTAGCACCACCAACGGTTCCCGACCCCGGTCCATAATCTGGCGACAGGTAGCCATCAGGCTTTCAGCGTTATTACTGGCGATCGCCGTCAGGAGGGTTAATAAATCCTGCTCCGGTACTGCCCCGACCAAATCCCAGACTTTTTCCGGGGTGATGACATCGGGTAACAGACTTAATTGATCCAATAAACTTTCCGCATCCCGTAGCCCCCCATTGGCAATTTGGGCCACCAACGTTAACGCCGCCTCATCAATGTTGATAGCTTCCTGACTGGCAATGTAACGGAGATGATTGACCATCCCATCCAACGCAATGCGGCGATAATCAAAGCGCTGACAACGGGAAATAATGGTCGGTAAGACCCGCTGGGGATCGGTGGTGGCGAGGACAAACACCACCCGCTCTGGGGGTTCCTCCAATGTTTTCAATAGGGCATTGAATGCAGGGGTGCTAAGCATGTGGCATTCATCGATGGTATAAACCTTGAACCGACATTGCACCGGGGCAAACTGGGCCCGTTCGATAATTTCGCGAATGTTATCAACGCCGGTATTACTGGCCGCGTCAATTTCAATCACATCCAACGCAGTGCCCTGGGTGATGGCTCGACAGGTTTCGCACTGGCCACAGGGGGTGGGGGTGGGATGCTCCCCAGCGATGCAGTTCAATGACTTGGCGAGAATCCGGGCCGAGGAGGTTTTGCCGGTACCCCGGGGCCCCGTGAATAGGTAAGCGGGGGCAATGCGTCCCTGTTCGATGGCATTACTCAACGTGGCGGCGATCGCCGTTTGGCCGACGAGATCCGCAAAGGTTTGGGGACGATACTTGTGGTGGAGGGGTTCGTAAGCCATGACAACGCAGCAAGGGGCAATCGACAAACGGACAAAAATCTTAACGTAATGACGTGACGGTCAGCGAACCTTAACCTCGGTTCCAGGACAGAAAAAAGACTCGATAAAATAAAAGGAATCTAGCTGTAGCGCTGTGGCGAGGATATGATGACTGCCCCAACTCTGTTCCATCTGGCGATTCCCGTTAATGATATCGCTAAAACGAAGGAATTTTACTGCGATCGCCTGGGGGCAACGGCCGGGCGGGAAACGGGAAAAGCTGTGATTTTAAACTTTTATGGACATCAGGTGGTAGCCCACGTCACCTTGGAGCCATTAACGCCCCAAAAAGGCATTTATCCCCGACATTTTGGCGTGATTTTTACCGAAGAACAGGACTGGTTTGCCCTCTGTGAGCAAGCTGAGCATCAGGGCTTAGGGTATCATTTAGCCCCGAAATTGCGGTTTGCCGGGGAAATCACCGAACATCGCACTGTATTTTTCTGTGATCCCTTCCATAACATTTTGGAATTTAAATGGTATCGCCACCCCGAAGCCATATTTGGTACAAAGGAATTTGCCGCCATCGGCGATCGCTGACCACGGTTACGGCCCTTGCCATTGATTCATTAATGTTTTTGCCTGATGGTAACTACTGTCATTCCCTTGGGATTCAAAGAGAGCAATGGCGGTTTGGAGATCCTGTTTTGCCGATCGCCGATCGCCCAATCGCCAATGAAGTTTGCCCCGGGCTTGGTAAGCTTCTGCCAGTTGGGGATTAATGGTAATGGCTTTGGTCTGGTCGGCGATCGCCCCTTGATAATCCTGGATTTTTTCCCTGGCAATGCCCCGATTAAAATAGGCATCGGCATAATCGGGATAGCGTTGAATTAAGTCTGAAAAAATGGCGATCGCCCCTCGGTAATCCGCTTTAATGCCGTGGTCCATGCCGTCAATCAGTCTTTCTTCCCGTTCGTCCTCTGACCCGGCGGGGAGGATAATACCACTCTCAATGAGAGGTTGCCCATGGCCCACTTGTTGCCCAAACCCGTAACTAACCGTAACTGTAATAATGATGGCTTTTGATAAAGCGTTAGCCCCGAACATTTGAGTAATGAATCTATGGCAAAGTACCCTCAATATAAAGTAGCTCCCCTGGATCAGGCTATGATGAACGGTGGTTAAAGTAGCGAAAATCAGCGCAGAATCCGTAATCAATATTTCATCACTTTCAATTTTGTTGACGCCAGATGACCCACTCCCCTACCCCAAAACCGACCCTCTCGGCCACCGAAGCCGCTGAATTAATTCGTTCCCTGTTACATAAGGAGGGAAGTTGGGTCGATTGGGGCCAAAAATGCCATCAACTCCAACAGGGGGGCTACGGGGCGGAACAAATTTTTGAGCAGTCTGGATTTCAAAAAGTCCAACAAAATTTGGTGATTGTGGCTAGTCAGGTCTATGACAGTTTGGTCAAAGAAGGGGTAGACGAGGGGACATTAACGTATTACTCAGGGCCCAAAAGCGATGTGTTGTATGAGTTACGCATTCTCAATCAGTCCCAACGGGCGATCGCCGCAGTGGAAGCTCAGCAAAAAAATCTGACCGCGGATGAAGCCAAGGAGCTAGCCAAAGCGTTTCAAGAATTTGGTTACCTGTCCCAATTACCGGAAGGCTTTACGGAACATCCGGGGGACGCTTTAGCCTATCAATGTTGGAAATTTGCTCGTCAAAAAAAGGATATTCCCGCCCGGACGCGGCTGATTGTGAAGGGCTTAAAGTTTGCCCATTCTGACTCGGCGCGGACGGCGATCGAACAACTCTTGACCGATTTAACGGCTAAAGCAGCCCCGAAAGCGCCCCTAGTCCCCATCTTTCGCATTGAAGAAGCGGAAGAGTCGGCTCGCTTAATTCCGGTGGCGGGGACATTACCGTTGACCATCGAGCAGTTACAACGGGTTGAGACCTTAACCCAAGTGGAACCGTTTGGGTTGGTAAATTATCAAGGCACAGGGGCGATCGTGCCGGTTCCCCAGTGGCAAGCCATTTTGACCGCCGTTGATCCCGTTGCTATTTTTTGTGCCGGGGGAGAAGTGGCGGAAACGGTGCCCCGCAAGGATGAAACGGTGATGGTGATTGTGGATCGCGGGCAGCAGGCCTGGGCCCCCACCCATTATTTTGTTGTCCCCCAGGGGGAGCAGCTAGCCATTCGTTGGTTTGAGACGGAACCCGATTGTCCCATTCTCGGGCAAGTGGTGGTTGTGCTACGACCCAAGCAGATTTTTGATGAGAATCATTTACGGGAACCGTGGCAGATGGATGATTGATGTACTACAGGGGGGAATTCAAGGCTTCAAAGCCCCCGACAATGTCCAGTAATTCCCCGGTGATGGCGTTTTGGCGTTGTTGGCGATAGTTAATGGTCAATTCATCCAGGCGATCGCCAATATTTTGCTCGGCCGCTTGCATGGAGGTTAAACGGCTCGCATTTTCACTGGCGAGGGATTCCACCGTGGCCCGGTAGAGGGAAACGTACAAATATTGTTGAATTAGCCCCGCCAGGAGTTGTGGTTGGGGGAGACCCAGGTGCGGTAAAGCCGAAGAAGGCCAAGGCTTATGCTCCAAGGTGTTTAACCAAGCTTGATCCAAGGGGAGTAGTTGCAGGGTAGTGGGGTGATAACGGGTATTGGATTGGCCACGGTGATGACATAACAAAATTTGATCCACCGGTGGATAAGAGTCAGTCGTTGCAGGGAAACGCCACTCGGCGATCGCCGACAATAGTTTTTGTAGTAACCGGGGGATACCAGCCAGGGAACTGGGTAGGGAAAAGTGTTGTTGCAGGGAATACCCAGTCAGTTGGGACGGGAGACGGTTACCCACCGCAGCAATTAAACAGTGATTGGGGTCAAGATGACGCTCTTCCAATTGAGCCGTTACATAATCCGCCATTTGCTCATTAAACGATCCGCAGAGGCCTTGTTCCGAACCAAAGACAATGATGCCCACCTGCTTCGGCTCCTTCGATACGGCCTGGGGAATGGGATCTAACGGGTGATCGGAAAAATGGCGATCGTGCAACAGCGCCTGTAACGCCAATTCCACAGTGGCATTGTAATCATTGAGGGCCGTCCGGGCTTGTTCATATTGGCGAATGCTCACCAAAGCCAGAGCTTTCATCGTTCTGACCACGGATCGCAAATCTTCAATGCTATCCATCTGACGGCGGAGGGTTTCCAGGGTCGGCATAGGCGGTTTTATTTATTTCCACAAAAAGGCTACATCCAGCTCAAAGCCCGGCAATACCGTTTCCCCGGATAACGTTGATGGGGATGATAAAATTTCCACCGGTTGATCCAAACGATAAATCACCACCCGCTTTTGTTTGGGGTCAAGTAACCAACCTAAACGACAACCATTGGCTTGATACTCGGCCATTTTTGCCTGGCCTTGGTGCCAAGAATCAGAACGGGACAGCAATTCAATCACAAAATCAGGGCAGAGGGGGAGAAACCCTTGCCGTTCTTCGGGGGTTAACGTCTCCCATTTTTCTGTGGGAATCCAAGCCACATCGGGGGAGCGATCGCCACCTTCGGGGAGCGAAAATCCTGTGGAGGAATCAAACGCAATTCCCAGTTTGGTTGTTTGATTCCAGACAAATAGTTGCCCAGCAAGATTGAAATTCCGAAAGCCAGTTTCTCCGCCAGTGGGGGACAGAACAATTACTTCTCCGTGGGCATTACGTTCAAGTTTGTGATCAGGGTTGGCGGCACAGAGACGATAAAATTGGTCGCGGGTGAGTCGCACAATGGGACTAAGGTCTAGGGGAATGGTAGTCATCGGAAAATTGGCAAAGTCAAAGAAATAGAGGAGATTTCCTGGATAACAGTTTTTAACTCGTACTACGGAGGTTTCCCGGTGAAAATCCTTGCTTCTCTAATTCTATTTCAGGGTCAACCGGAATTGAGTGGTTTAA
>JAYKHU010000154.1:0-14594 GCA_035285105.1 Synechocystis sp. | reverse complement strand
AATATTCCAGACTTTCTTCAGGTCAGGTTACTCTTATAAAGTGTACAACTAGGTTCCACCGTCTCCAATGAACGAAGCGCAAAATCCTCACGAGTCCCAACAAACTGTTGTCCCCGAAGACGTTGCCGATGTCGCCGCCACCGTTGATGTCACTGTCGAGGAACCCTTGGCGAATGATGCGGTACTAGGGGACGAGAATAATGATGCTGTACCGACCGCAACGGCGGCGGAAAATGCTGAAACGGTGGCACAAGAAGCGATCCCCGTTGAGGCGTCCAGTAGTGAAGACGTCATTGCGGCCCTGCAACAGGATCTGGCCAGTCACCGCCAGGAATTGGCAGAGCAGTCCGAACAACTGGATGCCTTCAAAAAACGTTACATGAGCTTAGCTGCAGAATTTGATAATTTCCGGAAGCGAACCCAGCGGGAAAAAGAAGAACAGGAAAAATTAACCAAAGGCAAAACCATCAGCGAACTCTTAAACGTTGTTGACAATTTCGAGCGGGCCCGGACCCAAATTAAACCCGCCACCGACGGAGAAAACGACATCCACAAGAGCTATCAAGGGGTTTATAAAAGCTTGGTAGATAGTCTCAAACGCCTTGGGGTTTCCCCCATGCGCCCTGAAGGTAAACCCTTCGATCCGATGTATCATGAAGCGATGTTGCGGGAACCCACCAATGAGCATCCAGAAGATACGGTCATCGAAGAGTTAATCCGGGGTTATCTATTAGACGATATGGTGCTCCGTCATGCCATGGTGAAGGTGTCCGTGCCCAAGGAAGAGAGCGAGGACTCGACACCAGAACTGGCCGCGCCTTCGGAATCTGCCACCTCCTGAGGATTCCTCAGGGTTACCACGGCGCACCACGTAGCGGATCTCTGCGAGATCGCCAGTCCGTTCCCTAAGGATGGAGAAGCTGTCCCAGGGTTGGTTGATCAGTCTTTTCACTAACCACTCATTCAACAGACTGCCACGAAAGGATTCAGCATTATGGGCAAGGTCATCGGGATTGATTTGGGCACAACCAACAGTTGTTCTGCCGTATTGGAGGGGGGGAAACCCATCGTCATCACCAATACGGAAGGGGGGCGCACCACCCCCAGTATTGTGGGCTTTGGCAAAGGCTCCCAGCGTTTAGTGGGGCAATTAGCCAAGCGCCAATCCGTGACCAACGCCGAAAATACGGTGTATAGCATTAAACGCTTTATTGGGCGGCGTTGGGAGGACACCACGGAAGAACGGTCTCGGGTGCCCTACAACTGCGTCAAGGGTCGGGATGATACGGTTAGCGTAGAAATCCGGGGTCAACGCTATACCCCCCAGGAAATTTCGTCCATGATTTTGCAAAAACTCAAGGCCGATTCGGAGGCGTTTTTAGGGGAACCGGTGACGGAAGCGGTGATTACGGTGCCGGCCTACTTTACCGATGCCCAACGCCAAGCTACCAAGGATGCGGGGACGATCGCCGGTTTGGAGGTGCTGCGGATTATCAATGAGCCGACGGCGGCGGCCCTTGCCTATGGCTTGGACAAACAAGATACAGAAGAATTAATTCTGGTGTTTGACCTCGGGGGAGGCACCTTCGATGTTTCTGTGCTGCAGTTGGGTAATGGGGTGTTTGAAGTGGTATCCACCTCGGGGAATAACCACCTGGGAGGGGACGATTTCGACAACTGCATTGTCCAGTGGATGATTCAACTGTTCGAGCAGCAGGAAAAAATTGACCTCGGCAAGGACAAAATGGCCATTCAGCGGTTACGGGAAGCGGCGGAAAAAGCCAAAATTGAGCTGTCCAGTATGTTGAATACCTCCATTAACCTACCGTTTATCACCGCCGATGAAAGTGGCCCCAAGCATTTAGAAACAGAATTAAGCCGTACCCAATTTGAAGACCTAACTAAGCAGTTGTTGGAGGATACCCGCATTCCCCTGACCCAAGCCCTGGACGATGGCGAAATCCGAGCCGGTGATGTCCATCGCGTCATTTTAGTAGGGGGATCGACCCGCATTCCGGCGGTGCAAAAGGTTATTCAGGAGTTTTTTCCCAATAGTCAAATGGAACGCTCGGTGAACCCCGATGAAGCGGTGGCTTTAGGGGCGGCGATCCAAGCCGGGGTGATTGGGGGAGAAGTGGAAGATGTGCTCTTACTGGATGTGACGCCCCTCTCCCTCGGTCTGGAAACCCTAGGGGAAGTGACCACTAAAATCATTGAACGCAATACCACAATTCCCACCAGCCGCTCAGAGGTTTTTTCCACCGCCGTCGATGGTCAAACCTCGGTGGAAATCCATGTCCTCCAAGGGGAACGGGCCATGGCTAAGGACAATAAAAGCCTGGGCAAATTTCTACTGGCGGGGATCCCTCCGGCCCCGAGGGGAATGCCGCAAATTGAAGTGAGTTTTGAGATTGATGTGAATGGCATTCTGCGGGTATCTGCCCAGGATCAAGGCACGGGTAAAGAACAAAGCATTGTAATTAGCAATACTGGCGGTTTGAAGAGTAATGAAATTGAAAAGATGCGCCAGGATGCGGAACAATTCGCCGAGGAAGATCAGCGGCGCTTGCGGATTATGGAATTACGCAATCAGGCGGATAGTCTGTTCCATACCTATGAGACGACCCTCCAGGAAAATGGCAGTATGCTCCGGGAAGACTTAAAAATGGCCAGCAAACAGAAGAAAGACCAGTTGGCGATCGCCCTCCGGACCCCCAACACGCCTCCCGAAAAACTGCAAACCTTGGTCGAAGAATTTCGGCAACTCATTCTGCAAATCGGGACCGATGTTTACCAGCAGGGCAATGGGGGGAATGTCAGCGAGTTCAGTAATTTTGGCGGCACCAGCGTCGATACCTTCAGCGCCATGGATGAACCGGTGGAAACCCAACTCAACCCACCGCCTCCCCGTGCAAGGCCAGCGGCCCGTACCATGGTGCCTGGTGCCATGGGGGGAGAAACCATGGGAACACCGGAGTATATTGAAACAGCCCCTGTGTACGGCCTGGATGAAGAAGGGGAATTTGATTTTGATGCCGATGAAACCATTGCCGGCGACTACGAAGCGGTAGATTAACGGGGGAGATGATGGGTAATGCGCCCCCCTCACCTGATCGCCAACGGCTGTTGCAATCGTTAAAAACCATTTGGGGCTACGACCAGTTCCGCTATCCCCAAGGTGAAGTAATTGACTGTTTATTGGCGGGGCAGGATTGTTTGGTTGTGTTGCCCACCGGGGGCGGCAAGTCCCTCTGTTTCCAACTCCCGGCCCTCTTGGGGGATGGTTTGACTTTGGTGGTATCCCCCTTGGTGGCGTTAATGGAAGACCAAGTCCAGGATCTGCGTCGCAAGCAGTTACCGGCTGCTTGTTTACACAGTCAACTCCCCCGGGGGGAGCAGAAACAGGTTCTTGATCAGGTGAAGCGCCAACAACTGCGGTTATTGTACCTATCCCCAGAAACCCTTTTGAGTCAACGCCTCTGGGATATTCTGCGCCAACCCACCTTAAAACTCCAGGGGTTAATGTTAGACGAAGCCCATTGTCTAGTGCAGTGGGGGGACAGCTTTCGCCCAGCCTATCGCCGTTTGGGGGCAGTACGCACAGGGTTAGGATCTCACCGTCCCCTCCCGATCGCCGCCTTCACTGCCACCGCTGACCCGGATCAACAAACCCAAATTATCCAGGGGCTAGAGCTGCGCCACCCCCAACGGTTTCAGGTGAGTCCCCTACGCCCTCATTTGCGGCTTCAGGTCAAAACCGTACTCAGTGAACGCTGTCGCCGTCATCAACTCCTGCGGCTGTTAGACCAATATCCCCAGCAAAGTGGGTTAATTTATTTGCGTACCCGTAAAACGGCGATCGCCCTCGCCCAATGGTTAACGACCCAAGGCTTTAAAACAGCGGACTACCACGGGGGCTTAGCCGCCAATCAACGCCGTCAGTTGGAGCGCCGTTGGTTAGAGGGGGACATTCCCTTTGTGGTCTGCACCAATGCCTTCGGATTGGGGATTAACAAACCCGATACCCGTTGGGTCTTGCATTACCACCCCCCCCTGGTGTTAATTGACTATTTACAGGAAATTGGTCGGGCCGGTCGGGATCTCAACCCCGCCACCTGCTTGACCTTAATCAGTGAACCCACCGGTTGGCTAGACGCCGGCGATCGCCAACGACGACAGTATTTTTTCAGCCAACAGCAGGGAGTGGAACGCCTCGCCCAACGCCTGGCACCCCGACTGCCCAAACAAGGCCATTTATTGCAGCTAAAACAAGAGTTTCCTGATGTTGAGTTAGCCCTCGCCTGGCTCCATCGCCGGGGATCGTTGCAATGGTTAGATCCCTTCCAGTATCAGTTATCTGCTTCCTCCCCTTCCCCCCCGGATTTATCCCCCCTCCAACGGCAATTCCAGGCCATGACCCACTATTTACACATCAAAACCTGTCGTTGGCAATATATCCTCTCTGTCTTCGGAGATCACTCTGAGGCCGCCCGTCGTCCCTGTGGAACCTGTGACAATTGTTTAACCCGCCCCGTGTTGGGGTCCCCCAAACCGCCTGAAGAGTTTTGGAAACTGCTAAGTTAAGATGGTTCAAAACGTTGATTGATGGAAAAAACACTGTGCTGAAACGTCATTGGTTGCTTTTGTGGGGATTACAGCTTGGATTAGCCAGCCTTGCCCCCCCCGTTTTTGCCCAAGCGATCCTCCCCTATAGTCCGAATTTGGATCAGCAACAGCTAGAGGACCAAGGCATTGCCCTCACGGAGGATGTGGTGCAGTTGGTGCGGTTTCAGCAATACGATTTAGCGTTTTCCCGGGCGAAACTCGCCACCCAACTGGCTCCGGAACGCTACCAAACCTGGTTTATTTTAGGCACCCTCTACCTACAAAAAGAGGAATTAGACCCCGGGGTAAAGGTGTTGAAAAAGGCAGAAGCCATGGCACCGGAGGAAGCCGGCATTAAATTCACCCTCGGTAATGCCTATTTCCAGCAGGGGAATTATCAAGAGGCGGTAGATGTCCTCCAAGCCGGGTTGCAACAGCGTCCTGAGGTACCGGCTGCATTGTTTGATCTAGGGAATGCGTATTTAAAATTAAATCAATTTCCCAAGGCCATTAACGCCTATGAGCAGGCCTTAGCAGCGGAGACGGAATTTTGGCCAGCACTGAACAATATTGGCCTGATTGAATATGAACAGGGAAATGTGGACAGCGCCCTCAAACGCTGGCAAGCGGTGGTAACCCTGGATAATGAACAGGCAGAACCCCAACTGGCGATCGCCGTTGCCCTCTATAAACAGGGTCAAACCCAAGCGGGGCTGGCTAAGGCCAAGGCCGCCCTGGAACTGGATAGCCGCTATGCAGAACTGAATTTCTTGGAAAAAAACCTGTGGGGTCAACAATTACTCAAAGATACGGAGGCATTGTTCACCACCCCCGTCATTGCCACGTTGATCAAAACCCTACCGCCCCCCAGTGATGATGCCCAAAGCTAGGGGCCATTCCCTGACTGAATTGATCCTAGATTCGTTACCCGTCCATGCAGAACACTGATCACGTCATTGTGCCCCTAGATGTCCCCGATTTGCCCACGGCGATCGCCTTAATGGATCGCTTGCCGGGGGTTAACTTTTGGAAAGTGGGGCTAGAGTTATTCGTCAGTACGGGGCCTGCTATCCTGGCAGAACTCAAACAACGGCACAAAAAAATCTTCCTCGATCTGAAATTCCACGATATCCCCAACACTGTCCTGGGGGCCTGTCGCTCCGCTAGTCAGTACGGGGTAGAGTTGTTAACCCTCCACAGCACCGCCGGGCGCAAAGCGTTAACCCTGGCGGCGGAAGCCCTGCAAGCGGTCGATCATCCGCCGAAATTGTTAGCCATCACCCTACTCACCAGTATTAGTGCCCGGGAATTGGCGCTTGATTTACACCTGCCCTTGGAATTGCCGGACTATGTGCTCAAAATGGCATTACTGGCCCAGGAATGTGGCATGAACGGTGCCGTGTGTTCCCCCCTAGAAGCGGCCCAACTGCGTCAATGTTGTGGGCCAGACTTTTTACTCGTTTGTCCCGGTGTCCGTCCTTCCTGGGCCAGCCAGGGGGATCAGCAACGGATCATGACCCCCCAACAGGCGATCGCCGCTGGAGCGGATTATTTAGTGATTGGTCGCCCGATTACTGCGGCCCCCGATCCGGTACGGGCCTGGGAAACCCTCTGTCACGATCTTGCCGATGCTTAAATCCTGGCTAACGGCGATCGCCACAATGGTGATGATGGGATTGGTGGCGGACAAGAGTCCCCTGCGGGCGGAGCAGACGTCCCAAGCGGCGTGCTCACAACCGCTAGACGTTTTAATCCCTCAACTTTTAGCCGATTTACCCAGTTATACCAATCGTGTTACCCAACGATCCCAAGTCTTAGCGGGAGATATCCCCCTCGATACCTACATCCTGCTGGCAGGGAATGCGGACTTTGACCCCATGCCCTTAACCCAGCAACAATGGCAACCCACCGTAGCCGATACGACCCACCAAGTTTTTTTTACCACACTAGAACGGGAATACACCCAACAGCGGGCGATCGAGCGACAGAACTTTTATTGGGCGTTTTGGGTCTTAACCCAACAGGGCTGGCGGCTGGCCCTGCTGTATCAACAGTTAGGCGGGGAAGATCCCCTCAGTCCCACTGCTCCCCGTCGGGACGCTAGCACCAGCGGCCTTGCCCAAGGCATTAATCTGTGGTTGCGGGACTGCCGGGCCGGTCTGTTTCAATCGGGCTGAATGCTAACTGTGAATTCGACCCAGGCCTCCCGGGAGGAAAAAGGCTCCACCCACGCCAGTTGTTCCCCCGTATTCAGCGCATTGCGGGGAGCGCTCCAGGGTTCTAGGCAGACATAGTCCTTGCCCTGCACTGTCCAAAACACCAGGGTTTGATAGAGATCAGAAAAGGTAATGTCAAGCTGAAAATGACGGGAAGTATCGATCAATCCCATACGCGTTTCTTTAATAGGGGTAAACGCCCAATCCAATTCTGGTTGTTGGAGATTTAACCTGCTGGTATATTCATGGGTTTCCCCGGTTTTTTGGTCAAGGTAAGTGTTAGCCGGAATCTGTAACTGAATGGCATCCTTATCCCGACAGAAAAAGTAGGGATGGAGTCCCAAGGAAAAGGGCATCCGGTGTTCCCCCAGGTTGGCAATGCGTTGTTGCAGTCGCAGTCGATTACCACTGAGTTGATAACTCATCACCAACTCAAACGAAAACGGAAACACCGCGAGGGTGGCGTCGGACGCGCTTAACTTCAAATCGAGGCTGGCACAGGTTTGGGTTTGTTGCTGAATAACCGTCCAGGGGAGATCCCGGGCAAACCCATGTTGTTTAAGGGCATAGTCTTGACCGTTGACGGTGTATTGATTATTCGGCAGATTGCCACAAATGGGAAATAAAATCGGAATGCCCCCCCGAATGGATAGGCTCGGGTCTTGGAAACGTTCTTGGTCAAAATACAGGATGGGTTGTCCCTGGAGGGTCCACTCGGTGGCAATGCCCCCCCGCTCCGGCACAATGGCCAGCCGGGACAGACTCTGGTTGTCTTCGAGGAAATACGTCAAGGGTTGGTCGGGGCTAAAACTGACTTGGTACATGGTGCGCCTCGGGAAACTTGGTTATCGGTATTATCGCAACATCTCAAGGGGATGATTCGTGGCTCGCATTGAAAATGGTGAATCCGATAATCCGATAATTTGATTGTCTTTATTACTGTTGCTAACCGATCCCACAGGTCGGCGATCAAACTGACCACATCCTGAACTCAAACTAACGCCCAGTCACCTCGCCTAGCGCCTCTTGAATGACATGCTCACTGACGCCATGACGCTTGAGGCTGGCAATTAATGCATATATCGTATCACCTTCTAAACGTTCTAGGTCTGACCGCAAACGGTGAAAGATGATGGTTTAGGTCTACCTCAACACCTTAACTGGCAAGAATCAGAAAGTCTAGGCTTACAGCTAGTAAGTCTTCTTACAGATCAACTAGAGGGAGAACTAAATATTGCGCAAGATAAGGGAGTCGATGTTACGGTCACATTTGAAGAACTTCACTATGAACAACGCATCTAGGGCATAGTAGGTAATTACTCAACGGAGTTGACAAAGGAGAAAAAGTGATGACCTGGGGATTGTCGGCACTGGTTAGCTAATGGGGTATAAAATGCTGAAACCCTTGTAGTTCAAGGCATATGGAGATTTTTTTTGGATCTAGCGGTAACTCTTGTTTTATGGGCGTTACAGAGACTCATCCCCCTTTAACAGACCATTCCCGGTAACCGTGGGATGGGAACAATGGCCAAAAGTGGACTGTGCGGTAATGCGAAATTGATTAAGCTTAATGCGTCGATCGCCGTCGTGTAAATGTTCAGCTTTTACAATGAATGGTATGAGCCTGGAACACAGTGAGGGCAACCATGGAAGAGTTACCGAATCCAACCCAAGCCAATATCGGGGCGATTGCCGCTATCCGGGGCAGTGTGGTGGATGTACATTTTCCCCAGCAGTTACCCAATTTCCTAAATCAGTTAATTGCAGGGGACGCGGGGCAAGTGGTGATGGAAGTGGTGGCCCATCTCAGTGCGGATCTAGTGCGGTGCATTGCCCTGACGCCAACGGTGGGGTTAGCAAGGGGGACCCCTGTGGAGGATTTGGGGCATCCGTTGCAAGTGCCGGTGGGGCAGGAAATTTTGGGGCGTATTTTTAATGTGTTTGGGAACACTGTTGACCAAGGGGAACCGTTAAGTCACCTTGAACACCGATCCATTCACCAAGGGGCGGTGCTCTTAACCCAGCAAGCGACCCAGGCGGAAATTTTGGAAACGGGCATCAAAATGATTGATGTGTTGGTGCCCATCGAACGGGGGGGCAAAGCGGGCTTACTCGGCGGTGCGGGGGTGGGCAAAACGGTGTTGATTACGGAAATGATCCACAACATGGTCAGCCAACACCAGGGCATTAGTCTATTCTGTGGCATTGGGGAGCGAAATCGAGAAGCGGAGGAGTTATACCGAGAAATGCAAACAGCGGGGGTCTTAGACCAAACGGTGATGGTATTTGGGCAGATGAATGAACCACCGGGGGCCCGGTTTCGAGTTGGCCATGCAGCCTTGACCATGGCGGAATATTTTCGGGACCAGGCCCATCAGGATGTGTTGTTGTTGATTGATAATATTTTTCGCTTTATTCAAGCGGGGCAAGAGGTGTCGGGGTTAATGGGGGAATTGCCGTCTCGGGTGGGCTATCAACCCACGTTGGCGTCGGAGTTGGCGGAATTAGAGGAGCGCATTACCAGTACCAACGCTGGGGCTATTACCTCGGTACAGGCGGTGTATGTGCCGGCGGATGATTTTACCGATCCGGCGGCGGTACAGACCTTTGGGCATTTATCAGCGTCGTTGGTGTTGTCCCGCAAACGGGCCAGTGAGGGGTTTTATCCCGCTGTGGATCCGTTGCGGTCTAGTTCCAAAATGTTGATGGCCTCGATCGCCGGGGAGCGACATTATCGAACGGCGTTGGCGGTGCGGGAAACCTTGGCCAATTACGAGGGGTTGAAGGACATGATTGCCATGTTGGGGATGGCGGAACTCTCCGAAGGCGATCGTCGGGTGGTGCAACGGGCCCGGCGGTTGGAGCGGTTTTTAACCCAACCCTTTTTTTCCACGGAGCAATTTACGGGCAAGGCGGGTAAATTCGTTAGTCTGGAAGCGGCGTTAACCGGGTGTGAGCGGTTATTAAACGATGAATTTGCCGATGGGCCTGAAAACGCCTTGTACATGATCGGTGATATTGAGGAGGCTAGATCCTGATGCAATTACAACTTCTCCTACCGACCAAAATTTTGTTTGATCAACCGGTGCAAAAAATCACTGCTGAAGCGAAAAACGGGGCATTTTGCCTATTGCCCAACCATGTGGATTGGGTCACCCTCTTAGTACCAGGCATTTTTGTTGCCACCTTAGCCTCTGGGGAAGATCATTACTGGGCGATCGACCAAGGGGTGTTGGTGAAATGCGGTCCCCAGGTTAGGGTCTCCGCCCAAAAAGCTGTGCCAGGGCAGGATCTCAGTAACCTGCAACAAACTGTCCAACTGGAATTTCGTCGCCTTGATGACCGGGAAAAACAAGCCCGTCACATTTTAGCCCGCTTGGAAAATAGCTTTGTGCGGGAGTTGGGCACTCAGCAACTGCTAGGAAATTAAAGACTGCGTAATCATGAAACCTTCCACCTCTAATCATTCGGAACCGTCCCCCTTTGAACGGGAAATTGACCGCAAAGTGCTTCGTAAACTGAAAGCCAGACAAGAAGGCGATCGCAGTATTTGGGCTGGGTTGGGTCTGTTCGGCATGGTGGGTTGGTCGGTGATCATTCCCACATTGATCGGCCTGGCTTTGGGCGTGTGGATCGATCGCCGTTTTCCCAGTCCCTATTCCTGGTCGTTGATGTTGTTATTGCTGGGGGTGGCCCTGGGGTGTCTCAATGCCTGGTATTGGGTTCAACGGGAACAGGATCGGCAATAGAGTTTTTTTTGAACCTCAAGGACGTTAGGCCGGTTAATAACCAACAGATTTTAAGGAGATTCGTGATGATTGACTGGGTAACACTCCCTTTAACGCTGCTGTTAGGCTTTGGCCTCGGCTTGGGCTATTTCAGTTTTTTGTGGGTAACGGTACAACGCCTACCACGAACCCGACACCCCATTTTATTGATGGTGGGCAGTGGTCTGGCCCGGCTGGGCATTGCGTTGATCGTCCTTTATCTGTTGGCCTGGGACTATTGGCCCCGCTTAGTGGCTGCCTTGTTGGGCTTTTTGCTGGCCCGGACGCTGTTAATTGCCCGCTGGCGACCCCACCCCCTTGACCAACCCTCATTGACTGGAGGCTGGGATGGAAATTAGTCCGGACAGTGTGATTTATTACGCCCGTTATCCGCTGGTGATTAACGCCACCCTAGTTTTTACTTGGATCACCATGGCGCTTTTGGTGGGGGCGTCGTGGTTGATCACCCGCCGCTTAGAGGTGCAACCGCCCCTGTCACCCTGGCAACAGTTATGGGAAATGGGGGTGGAAACGATTTGCCAACAAATTCGGGAAGTAACCCAACAGGACCCTGAACCCTACTTAGGGTTTGTCGGTTCGCTCTTCTTATTCATTGTGACGGCCAATGTGTTGGCGATCGTGCCGGGCTATCAACCCCCCACGGGGTCCCTTTCCACCACCACGGCTTTGGCCCTGTGCGTCTTTGTGGCGGTGCCGATTTTTGGCATTCAACAAAAAGGCTGGTTAGCTTATCTGAAAAGCTACCTAGAACCCACCCCGTTGATGTTGCCCTTTCAAATTATTGGGGAATTTTCCCGCACGTTGGCATTGGCGGTGCGGCTGTTTGGCAATATTATGAGCGGAAATTTACTGGCAGCGATTTTACTATCCTTAGTGCCTTTATTTGTGCCGGTGGTGATGCAACTGTTAGGCTTAATTTTAGGGATTATTCAAGCCTATGTGTTTGCGGTTTTGGCCCTAGTCTATATTGCCTCCGCTTCCCAGGTACAGGGGTCTACGTCTGCGTCTGATTCCGGTTAATTAATCAAGTTTCTCCATTTACGCTTCAAGGTAAACATAATGAGTGATTTAGGCTTAATTGGGACGGTGTCCATTGTCATGGCTGGGTTAACGATCGCCATTGGATCTGTGGGCCCCGCATTGGGGGAAGGGTGGGCTGTGGCTAGGGCCCTGGGGGCGATCGCCCAGCAGCCGGATAAGGCCAATGTGATTACCCGCACCCTGTTTGTGGGCCTCGCGATGGTGGAATCCACTGCCATTTACTGTTTGGTGGTGGCGATGATTATTTTATTTGTCAATCCCTTTTGGAATTACTTTAAAGGAGGGTAAGGTGCTGATTAATTGGTTTACGGTTGTGGCCCAAATCATTAATTTTTTGATTTTGGTGGCCCTCTTGCGGTGGTTTCTGTACCAGCCCATTCTACAGGTGATGCAAAAACGCCAAAACCGCTTAGAACAACAGTGGCAAGCGGTGGAAACGGCCCGAACGGAAGCCCAGCAAACCATTGATCAATACCAACACAAACAAGACCATTTAGCGCAACAACAGCAGGATCTGTTAGCCCAGGCCCGGGGCGAGGCCGAACAAGAACGCCAACGGTTATTCACCGAAACCCGTCAGGAGATTGCTGCCCAACGTCACACCTGGCAAGAAAATTGGTATCAAGAAAAAGCGGCCTTTCTGCGGACCCTGCGTCAACAAATTATTCACCAAACCCTCCATATTGCCCGCCAAGCCCTGACTAATCTAGCCCATGCGTCCCTAGAGCAACAGATCATTCAGGTCTTTTGCGATCGCCTGACCCGTTTAGACCCCGAAAAACACGCGGCCATCGGCCAGGCCCTAACCCAAAACGACGATCTGCCGTTGCAAATCATTAGCCACTTTGAAATTCCCGTCGACCTCCGCCAACAGGTAATCGATACCCTCCAATCCCAATGGGACTGTGCCCTCTCCCCCCAATTTGTTACCGATCGCCAATTACTGTGCGGTATTCAGTTAAAGCTCGCCGGTCAAGAAGTTTGCTGGAATTTAGACACCTATTTACAAAATCTCGAACAACGGTTAGCCGACGCAATGAATCAACATTAATTATCCTTTTCCCATGGCCGACCTTTCCCACTCCTTCCAAACTGCCTGTGACGAGGCGATCGCCCTCTTGGACCAAGTCTTAGCGGACGGGGAGGAGGAGATCACGCTACGGGAAATTGGCACCGTCAAATCTGTACGGCCCGGAATTGCGCGGGTGGCTGGCTTACCAGGGGTAAAAACTGACGAATTAGTGGCCTTTTCGGGATCGCAGTTGAACCCATCCCGGGGCCCGTTATTGGGCATTGCCTTCAACCTTGACCCCTCGGAAGTGGGGGTGATTTTGCTGGAAGATAGTCGCTATTTGCAGGCCGGGGATACGGTTTATCGCATTGGTCGGGTGATGGATGTGCCGGTGGGGGAAAAGCTGTTGGGCCGGGTCTTGAATGTGATGGGACGACCGTTGGATGATCAAGGGGCGTTAAACTGCTCAGACCGTCGCCCGGTGGAACGGGAAGCCCCCGCTATTTTAGACCGTGATCCCGTGACGGTTCCCTTACAAACGGGCATTAAAGTCATCGATGCCCTCATTCCCATTGGGCGGGGACAACGGGAATTGATTATCGGCGATCGCCAAACGGGAAAAACCGCCATTGCGGTGGACACCATCCTCAATCAAAAAGATCAGGACGTGATCTGTGTGTACTGTGCCATTGGTCAACGGTCAGCGGCGATCGCCAGGGTTATTGCCACGTTACGGGAGCAGGGGGCAATGGACTACACCGTCGTTGTGGTGGCCACGGGGGAAGATCCGCCAGGACTGCAATACCTCACCCCCTACGGTGCCACCACCATGGCCGAATACTTTATGGAACAGGGTCGGGATGTGTTGATCGTTTACGATGACCTGACCCACCACGCCCGCACCTACCGCGAATTATCCCTACTATTACGCCGTCCCCCCGGTCGGGAGGCCTACCCCGGTGATATTTTCTATCTCCATTCCCGCTTATTGGAACGTTCCACCCATTTAAGTCAAGCAAAGGGGGGCGGTTCCCTGACCGCGTTACCGATTATTGAAACCCAAGCCCAAAATATTTCCGCTTACATCCCCACCAACCTCATTTCCATTACCGACGGGCAAATTTATCTGTCCCCAGAATTGTTTCAAAAAAGTATTTTCCCCGCCGTTGACGTGGGCAAATCGGTGTCGCGGGTGGGGGGCAAAACTCAGTTACCGGCCTATCGGGCCGTGGCCGGAGAGTTACGCCTCGCCTATGCCCAATTCCAGGAGGTGGAAGTGTTTGCCCGCTTTGGGACGCCCTTAGACCAACAAACCGAAGCCCAACTCCAACGGGGACGGCGTATCCGCGCCATTTTAAAACAACCCCAATCCCAACCCCTGAGCGCGGCCCAACAAATTGCCATTCTCTTTGCCGTTACCCAAGGGTTATTGGATGAAGTGGAATTAGACCAGATTAGCGCCGTTGAACAAACCATTGCCCACAAAGTCAACGAATCTCTTCCCGATGGGGGCAATCACCTCCAGGGTGACCACGGCTTAGGGGACAGGGAGCAAGACCAGCTTCGGGAACTCATAGAAACAGCCATCCAGACCCGTGATCCGGGCTAACATTCTTCCCCCGGCTCCCAATCCCCGGCGATCGATCACCTGCATCCTTCGGTGTATTCGTGAATGGTCTGTCAAAGGGGTATGACTCTCTGTAACGCCCACAAAACAAGAGTTACCGCTAGATCCAAAGAAAATCCCCATATGCCTTGAACTACAAGGGTTTAAGCATTTCATACCCCATTAGCTAACCAGTGCCTTAAACCACTCAATTCCGGTTGACCCTGAAATAGAATTAGAGAAGCAAGGATTTTCACCGGGAAACCTCCGTAGTACGAGTTAAAAACTGTTATCCAGGAAATCTCCTCTATTTCTTTGACTTTGCC
>JAYKHU010000153.1:0-3397 GCA_035285105.1 Synechocystis sp. | reverse complement strand
GCTGGGCAATGGCGATCGCCGCCGCCACGGCCAAACTATGGGATTTTCCCGCCCCCGGCACCGCCGACACGGCCATTTCTCCCCCGGCCCAATTCGCTAGGGGCCGTTGGCTAGTGCGTAAACTTTGACGAAGTTGCTCAACGGGAAGATGGGAAAAGGAGTCAGACACAGTACCAGGCTTCAAAAAAAGGAAACTGAATTTAAGGATGGGTTGTAATGGCTACAATGGTGATTACCTGACGATCTGGCCCATAATGCCAAAAAACACGAAACGCCGCCGGGGTTTTATTTTCCACATAGGACTCAAAAACGTCTTCCCCATTTTTGCCTTGGATCGCCGTATATTTGTGGGTATTTAAACTAGGATGTCGAAGGTTGGTCTCCATTAACCCTAGGGTTTTTAGGACTTTGCGGTATTTTTGAGGATGCTTCTGCTGTAAATCATCTAGGGTCGCCACCGCGCTGGGAACAAAATTTAATTGGAAGTTCATTCGTCATCAATGGCAAGATCGGCATATTTTCCAAAAGATCCCAGGGAGGTTGCTTGACCTGAGGCCGATTCTTGCAAGCCTTGTTTAACAGCATCAAGGGCTTCAGCATTATGAAATAGCCAAGCCTCTTGCTCTGGAATTGTTACCACCGGTTCCAGCAAAATTTGCCCCAGATCATTAACGGATGCTCGATAGGTTTTTAACTTTACTTCTGCTCCCAGAGAAATCCGCCCGCGACTGTCCGGCTGCACAATGTCCTTAAGAATTCGAAATTTACTATTGGTCATAACTGTCACGATACGCAAAATTTCAGGTAATGGGGTAATGCCCACAACCCGATTATAGCTTGGGTACGGTGAGAGAAACTATGCTCGATTTCACGGAAATTATTCAGCACCAAACCAATGGCATTAATTGTGATATTACCACCGAGGATGTCATTGAAAAATTGACTCAATGGGATGAATTGTATGGTATTGAAATTAGTGAGGTTGGATATGATCGAGTCATTGTTAAATTTTCCCGATTGCCAGAAAATTTGGAAGCCCTGGCAATGGAAATTTATGAATTTTGTCCCGATGTCATTGACCAAGGCTATGGCTGTATGGATGATATGTTAGCGATCAATAATCCAGAGAAAAATGTTTTAGATGAAGAGACTCAGCAATTAATTCAGGGGGTAGATTTCACCGATGAAAATTTTGGCTTAAAATTTTTGCAAAATGCCTTAAAAATAAGTCAAGAAATTTTTCTTGGGTGGGACTAAATTTCCTTTAATGCCTCACAATAAGGCTTAATATAATTTTGTCCCCGCCCGACAAAATAATCAGAAAATAAGTCAGTAAAATGGGTTTTAACTTCTGCTTCTGCCCACTCTATTCGCTGCCGACCATAGACAATAAATTGGGCCGTTGAATAAACAAAATAGTCTGCCTTTGCGGTTTCAAGATTTTGCTTAAAAGCTTGTCGATAAAGCAAGGTGCCAGTTTCAATTAATTCCATAACCTCTGGGGAAAAGGTGAGACTTTTTTTATTAGGGTAGACGATTTTTTTCTCCTTAATAAAGCCAATCACCACCTGCATACAAGCACGGGTTTGCTCAACGGATAAGGCTTGTTCATCCTGCCGACGAAATGCCCATTGAAGACAACCATTGGTCACTTCCAACACCCTCAGTAAGGCTAATTTATCCAACTCCTCCGGGGCGATCGCCTGTAACGATTCCATCTGCACTAAAATTCGCTGTTTAAATCCCTCAAAATCCGCATCAAAATAGGGCTTTAGTTCGGAAATGTTTGCCAGGGCTTGCCAGTCAATCGATGCCATGGGATTCCCCTTTTGCTAAAAAACGTTGCTCTTGTCTCCAATGATGCAGGATCGAGAGCTAAAATCGTCAATAGAAAAATTGTAAACCACTAACCAGTATCCACCATCTAGCTTAGGCGATCGCCATGAAGAAACAGCAATTATTCCATTGAGGGGTTACTTTTGGGCATTAAAGACAATTTATTCGGCGGGTGGGGCTTTTTTAAGGGCTTGGGCTATCCTTTGCGGACTTTAACCCTATTACGGCAAAACCCTCAGTGGTTGCCCTATATTGTTATCCCGTTAATCATTAATCTGGTTTTAGGGGGATTACTCTATTGGCAATTATGGAAGTTCAGTAATGCCAGCATTGAAACTTTACAGTTTTATGGACAACAATGGATTGACCCAATTCGGCAACAACTGCCCCAAATCATGCCCTACATTTTGCCTGTATTGAAAGGGGGATTTTGGCTGATTATTGGGCTGTGGCGCTTGATTTTACTGATTTTAACAGGCTTTCTATTATCCCAAGTGGGAGGGGTACTGGGGTCTCCCTGGTATGGTCAACTGTCTGAGAGGTTAGAAAAGCAAGTGTTAGGAAAATTATCAATCCAAGACGTCGGCTTGCTGAAAGAGATTCACCGGGCGATCGCCTTTGAGCTAAAAAAATTGGTGATTATCATTGGAGTCGGTCTGGTCTGTGTTGGGTTAAATTTGTTTCCCGGCCTGGGCACAGTTCTAGCGACAGCCATGGGGATTATCACCACCGCCACCATTACCTGTTTAGACTTTTTTGATCCTCCCTTAGAACGACGACGGCTAAAATTTCGGCAAAAGTTAGCCATTATCGCTAAAAGCTTACCCCTCAGTGCCGGGTTCGGGGTAACCAGTTTGTTGTGGATTAGTATCCCACTGGTTAACCTGGTCACCATTCCCCTCTGTGTGACGGCGGGAACGCTATTTTTTTGTGAGGAAATTTATCCCCGCTTTTTTCAGGCCCAGGAGACCTGACGCGGGGCAACGGTGAAGAAGGCAATATTTCAATAACCTGCGCTATTACCCAAGGTGGGTTTGCACCGTGGACACTAAGTGACTCGTCCAATGTTCCGCTGTTTGGGCACAGGCCGCTTCCACCATCACCCGAATCAGGGGTTCGGTACCCGAGGCCCGGACTAGCACCCGTCCCCCTTGACCCATTTCCCGTTCCGCCGTGGCGATCGCCTGTTGAAGGGGGTCGCAATTCTGCCAATTTAAACGGCGATCGCGGTCTTCGATGCGGACGTTCCGCAACATTTGGGGATAGGGGTGGAAACTTTCATCGAGCAGTTCCGCCAACGTTAACCCCGATTGTTTCACCAACGCCGTCAGGTGTAACGCCGCTTGCACCCCGTCACCGGAGTAACTGTGGTGGTGGCAAATAATGTGCCCCGATTGTTCCCCACCTAACATCGCGCCGGTGTCCCACATTTGGGCTTGGACATGTTGATCGCCAACGGCAGTGCGAATCAATTTACCGCCAATGGTCTCCCAGGCCCGCTCAAAGGCCAAATTGGCCATCACCGTGCCGACAATCAAATCATTGGGAAGCTGTTGCCGTT
>JAYKHU010000152.1:0-15501 GCA_035285105.1 Synechocystis sp. | reverse complement strand
GCTTGGACATGTTGATCGCCAACGGCAGTGCGAATCAATTTACCGCCAATGGTCTCCCAGGCCCGCTCAAAGGCCAAATTGGCCATCACCGTGCCGACAATCAAATCATTGGGAAGCTGTTGCCGTTCCTTCAAGGTTTTGCCCCAAAGAAAGAGAATATAATCCCCGTCCACCGGTTTACCGTGGGCATCCACCGCCATCACCCGATCCGCATCGCCATCAAAGGCAAAGCCTAAATCTGCGCCACTTTCTTTAACCGCTTGTTGAAGACGATCTAAATGGGTAGAACCACAATTAACGTTAATCTGACTCCCATCGGCGAGATCATGGAGGGCGATAACCTCTGCCCCTAAACTGCGGAAAATTTCCGGTGCTAGGTTTACCGATGCCCCCCAAGCGAGGTCTAAAACAATTTTCAAACCCTGGAAATCAATGGGTTGGGGCAGGCTATTCAGTAGGAACTGGTGGTAATGCTGGATTTGTTGCTGGGTAACGTGGGTTTTGCCCCATTGGAGGGCCGTTGGGGAAACAGACTGCCCACTGCGTAACCCCGCTTCGATCGCCTGGGCTAGGGATTTGGAAAGTTTTAGGCCCTGGTGATTAAAAAATTTGATGCCGTTATCTTCCGGGGGATTGTGACTCGCGGAGATCATAATGCCACCGATCGCCGCTGTTTCCCTCGCCAGGTAGGCCACACAGGGGGTAGGACATAACCCCAATTGCCACACTTCAACCCCGGCCGCATTGAGTCCGGCCGCCATGGCATTGGCTAACATATCACTGGAAAGCCGAGAATCTTGACCAATAATCACCGGGGCAGGTACCTTAGCGTGTTCCTGTAAAACCTGACCCGCCCAAAATCCCAATTCCAAAGCTAGCGGTGCTGTTAGTAACTCTCCCACCTTACCCCGAATACCATCCGTTCCAAATAACGGCGATTTGGGCAGGTTAAGACCCAAGGCATTACCTGAGGTAACATTGGGCAGTCCAGAAACAGCACTGCGGCTGTTGACCACAGAAGCGACCATCTTGACACATCCTCACACGATTCTTCCCCCTAAGATAGCGCCTTTCGGGTCAACTGCAGGGGCCACAGCCCTTAAAATTCCCGCACACTGGGTTTGCCGTCGATAACTTCTCCGACGAGGACAATATCGGCAACCCCCACAAATAGACCGTTTTCTAGCACCCCGGGCAAATTGTTGATGGCGATTTCTAAACCAGCAGGGTCGGGAATGGCATCGAATTTCACATCAATCACCAGATTTCCTTGATCTGTCACCACGGGACCCGCTTTTTTGACCCCCATCCGTAATTCCGGTTTGCCGCCCAATTTCTCCAACGCCCGCATCACCGGGGTCAGGGCCATGGGAATAACTTCCACCGGGAGGAGGAACGTGGAACCTAACTGATCCACCAATTTACCGCTATCTACCACCACCAAAAAGCTCTCAGCCAACGCATCCACGATTTTTTCCCGGGTGTGGGCCGCCCCGCCCCCCTTAATCAAATTTTTCTGGGGATCGACTTCATCGGCTCCATCAATGGCAATGTCAATGCGGTCCACCACATCTAGGGTCGTTAAAGGAATACCATAGCGACGGGCTAACACTTCCGCCTGGAAGGAGGTGGGAATTCCCACCACGTTGGTCAACTCCCCTTTTTTTAGGCGATCGCCAATAAACTCTAGGGCAAAGGCGGTGGTGGAACCAGTTCCCAACCCCACAATGGAATTAGACTGGACACGGTCAGCGGCGGCCCGACCCACAGCCTGTTTCATCAATACAACGGGATCCATGTCACCCATAAAAAAATCCTCAGCAATACGAAATTGTAAAAAGTCAATACAAACGGTAGCTCACGCCCGCAATAATGGGGGCGACACCCAACAAAGGATAGATCTCACAGGGGAGGGTCTAACCTCGGTGATGAATTAATCCAAACAGAAATTTTAAAACAAGCCCTTGCCAACGTAACGCGGAACCATTAGCTGTTCGCCGCTGCAAGCTTTTCCTTTAACTGCGCTAACTGATCTGCCCAACGGGGATCGGGTTGAAACCCTTCTGAACTCCCGGAACTCGTCACCGTCGCGCCTTTCCCCTTTCCAGGGCGTTTTTTATCGTTACGGGGCAATTTGCCGCTTTTATCGACGTTCCTGGCTCCTCCTTCCGTTGCTCCCTCCTCTTCTTCCTTAGCCCGGGGATTTGCTTTTTCAATTTTTAAGGGACTATCCATAAAAGACTGCCCATTGTACTTTTCAATAAATTCATCTGCGGCTTCATCCGTAGACACTGTTACAAACGCAAAACCACGACATTTGCCGGTTTTACGATCTTTAATCACTTTGGTAGAAACAACGGCATTTGCTTCCGCAAAAACTTCTTGTAAGGCTTCGCGCTCAATGGACTCTTTCGGCAAATTACCAACGTAGAGACGAACAGACATGCTCTAAATACCTCCGGGGATACTGGCTGTAATGGAAAATCTTCGGGCTAAAATAAGCTGCCATGGCTGGCGACGCTTGCAATTCACCCCCAAAAACTTGACGCTGTGGACAGTAAAAATTAATGCCCATCGCTTTTGGTTACGTTTCTTAATAATATCGGCTATTGTCGTCAAAATAAATCAGTCCGAGCTAACAAAGATGAAATTGAAACCCTGATTCCGTATCGACACCGCTAATGGGAAGGCGGAAATTTTTCCTATACCGCCTGTAATGAATTATTGCAGATTAGTTAAGCCACGGCACCCCATCCAGCAGCAACTGGGCACCCACTGATCCATTCAACCGCCTAGCAAGCCTATTTTTTTGACAAAACCCGTAGAAATACTGAAAAAAACGTTTTGTTCGGATTGAGCTTTTTTTTCTAAAAACCCTTGTTAAAACGGTCGATATATGCAGTGGATAGGTCGAACGGCGACTCGTCTAATTTTTGATGTTCCCCACCTTGCCCGCCGGATTGCCACTCAAGCGAAATTTGTATAGCTAACTACGGCTAACTTCGTCAATATTTTGTTACGTTTGTTTACAATTGAAGGGTAATCACTTTGGAGGACACGCTATGAATTCTCAGTCTTTCGAACTTACGATGGAGCAGCAATTTGAATTTCGGCGGATGCAAGACGCTACGGCGGATATCAGTCGGGAGCAGGCGCTGGAGTTGTTGGTGCAGGCGTCACGGCTGCTAATGATTAAATCCAATGTTGTCCGGGATTTGATGCGGCAAACTCCCCTAGAACCCCTAGGTTAGTCTGCCTCTCTTCCCCTTGTTCCCCGTTAATCTCGTTTTAGGAGCGAAATCCCCATGATGACTAATGATGCGTTCAATCTGTCGATGGAGCAAAAATTTCAATTGCAATGTCTGCAACAGGAGTACCAGGGACTAGACCGTGAGCAAACGGTCAACTTCCTGCTGGAAACGATGCAACAGATTATGGTTCGGGATAATTTAATCCGTGACCTGATGAAGAAATCCCTATTTTCCTAGTCCATCAGCGTTTTTTGAGGGGGTTTGCCAATCAATCCTGGAATTAATCTGAGTCTCTTGTTTTTCTTGATTGTCCCACGGGGAAAATTACGGCGAAACCGGGGATTTAGGGTTACTTTCCCATTGATTTAGTTAATGAGGTCAAAAATATTTAAAATGAAGAAGCAAATAGCATCGGCGTCATAAACGCCTAAGGTTTCAGCAATGAGTCATACTCCGCCCCCCGCCCCTTGGCATATCCGCAATGTTGTCTTTGATTGGGGGTCGCGGACTTACATCATGGGGATACTCAACACGACCCCGGATAGTTTTAGCGATGGTGGTGAGTTTAATACCGTTACAGCGGCGATCGCCCAGGCCCGAAAGATGATTGCGGCGGGGGCAGACATCATTGACATTGGGGGGCAATCCACTCGACCAGGGGCGGAAACCATTTCCCTGGCAGAAGAATTAGAGCGCACAATTCCCGTTATTCAAGCCCTGCGGCAAGAATGTGACGTTTCGATTTCCATTGACACAACCCGTTCGCAGGTAGCCGAGGCGGGCCTTCAAGCTGGGGCCGATGTCATCAATGATATTTCCGGCGGCACCTTTGACCCACAACTTTTGGCGATCGCCGCCCAGACCCAGGCCCCCATGATTTTGATGCACCTGCGGGGAAACCCCCAAACCATGCAGCAATTAACGGATTACCAGGACTTAATCGGGGAGATGCGTGACTTTTTCACCCAACAAACTAAGTTGGCCCAACAACAGGGGGTTTTACCGAGGCAAATGATGATCGACCCCGGCATTGGCTTTGCAAAAACCGCAGCGCAAAATCTAACTCTCCTGCGTCAGTTATCAGCGTTTAAGTCCCTGGGGTTTCCCCTTTTAGTCGGCCCATCCCGCAAAAGTTTCATCGGCAAAATCCTCGACCAACCCGATCCCAAACAGCGAGTCTGGGGAACTGGGGCAGCCTGTGTTGCGGCGATCGCCGGGGGAGCCGATATGGTGCGGGTGCATGATGTTGAAGAGATGGGGCAGGTGTGCCGCGTGGCCGACGCCATTTGGCGGGGGGATCATAAATCGTAGCCCGAGGCCACAATCATCGAGCCGACCCCCAAATCCGTAAACACTTCCAGTAAGAGGGCGTGGGGTAAACGACCGTCTAAAATATGGGCCGCTCGCACCCCCTGGGCTAGGGAACGCACACAACAGGTCACTTTGGGGATCATGCCCCCAGCCACGATCCCAGCGGCAATTAATTCCCGGGCCTGTTGAATATCGAGCTTATGGATCAACGTAGACGGATCTTTGTAATCCCGCAAAATGCCCCGGGTGTCGGTCAGCAAAATTAACTTTTCTGCCCCCAACGCCGCCGCCAATTCCCCCGCACAGGTATCGGCATTGATATTATGGGCTTGCCCCAACTCATCCGCTGCCACGCTGGAAATAACGGGAATATAGCCACTTTTAACCAAAGTTTCCACCACCCGGGCATCAACGGAACTCACTTCCCCCACAAAGCCCACATCTTGGCTATTCAACGTCCGGGCCGTCATCAGTTGTCCGTCCTTGCCACAGAGACCGACCGCCCGCCCCCCGGCTTGGTTGATTAAATTCACTAACTCTTTGTTAACCCGACCCACCAGCACCATTTCCACAATGTCCATGGTGTCAGCATCCGTGACCCGTAGACCATCTTTAAACTTCGGTTCAATGCCGATTTTGCCCAACCAGGAATTAATTTCTGGCCCGCCGCCATGAACGACCACGGGGCGAATGCCCACCGAAGCCATGAACACCACATCCCGAATCACTTTGTCCTTAAGGGAACTGTCCTTCATGGCGGCTCCCCCGTATTTGACCACCACCGTACGGCCAGCAAAATGCTGGATATAGGGCAGGGCTTCACTGAGGATTTTGACGCGGGCGGTGGCTTCTTCACCGATATAGTCTTGGGTGTTACTCATGGCGATCGCCTTTTTAAAAATGGGAAATGATTGCGCTGGGATCAGCAAAACTGCCTGTTATTTAAGGGGTAAGGGCCCCCTCAAAACTGTTCAGAGTTAACAGTTGCTACCCAGCGCCGTAAAAAAAGCTTATTGTTTACCCGGTTGCTTACCCGGAGCAGGGGGATTCTCTGTCTGAGGGGACGGCGGGACGATGGTATCTGGTTGAAAGTGCTGATAATACTGGGCCAGTTGTTGCTGGCGATCGATTTGAAAGTGGAGTTGTTGGGTGCTGCGCTCTAGGGTGTGGGCGGTGTAAACCTGGCCCTGCAGATTTTCAGCGGAGGAAACGAGTTGCTCTAAGCCGTTTACTAACTTTTTCAAGTTGGTGCGAAAGGTAGGATCGCCGGTGAGTTGTTCCACGTCACTGGTGATTTTTTGGGCATTTTCAAAGGTGACCCGGGCCGCATCCAGGGTTTTTTGCAGACTCAACAGCAGGGTGGGATTGTTTAACTCCGTCGATATTTGGCGCAGATTATCGGTGGTATCCCGGGTATTCGCCATAATTGCCGAGAGATTCTCCGCCACTTGTTTAGAATCGATTTTACTCAGTCCATCGTTGAGGGTGAGCACCGTCACGTCTAAATCCCGGGAAACGGTCTGGAGATCCTCACTGGTTTGATAAATACTATTGAGAGTCCGACTCACCTGTTGACGATTTTCCCCCACTAATTGGTTGAGGTTGGTCATTAATACCGAGGCTTCTTGTAGGGTGCGGGTGGCATGGGCTTGGTTTAACAACACTATCTGGTTGAGGTTCTCGGTGAGGGTGGCGGCATTGTTGGCGGCCCCGGCGATCGCCTCGGTGGTTTGCCCCAGACCCCGCACTTGGGTATTGGCGGTGTTAGCCAGTTTGGTAATTTCATCACTCATTTTGGCAATGCGATTGGCGGCGATCGAAGCACTCCGCACCGTGGCGTTAATGTCCGCCACAAATTGGGGATCGCTATAGGCTTGGCTCAGGCGGGTCATGCTGCTAATGAGCTGGTTCCCCGCGTCCCCTTGCAGTTGATCCCCGTCACACAAAATCTTCTGGCTTTCACCACAGGCCTCCCCCAGGGGATCGATGGCCAGTGCCTTTTCCGATAACGGTCCAGGGGGAATCATTTCAATGGCCGCTTCCCCGAGTAACCCATAGCGACTAATTTCCACGGCGACATCATGGGGAATGCGTAATTGGGTTGAGCCGATTTCCATCTGCACATTGACCCCGTTACTCCCCGGAATTAAATGGGTCACTTTTCCCACGGCTATCCCCCGGTAATTCACTGGAGCACCCACCTGTAAACCACTGGCATCAGCAAATTCCACTAACACTTGATAGCCAGGATTGCCAAAACCGCCCCCCCGTAACCACAGCACAATACCGCCAATAATCGCTAATCCCAGCAGGGCGAACAGGCCGACGGAGCCTTCTTTCAGGGTGCGGGGTCTGAGCATGGTAATGGCAGAGTCTCAAGGGAACCTCGGACGAGAAACGACGTTCAGGGGGCAGTGCCAACCGAATCATGTTGAAAGTGCAGAAAACTTTTTTAATCTTACCGTTCCAATGATCACTCTAAAATCCGAATGGGGCCCTCTATCCGCGCCTCAAAAAACTGGCGCACTAAGGGGTTATCGGTGTGATCAATGTCACTGACTGGCCCTTGCCACTGAATTTTGCCATCATACAGCAATACCACTCGATCTGCGGTGCGGCGGATGGTACTTTCCTGATGACTCACCATGATGTAGGTTTCGCAGCCTTGGGGGGATTTTTGCAGGCGTCGGACTAGGTCTTCAATCACCGTTGAGGCGATCGGGTCCAGCCCCGCCGTGGGTTCGTCGTAAAGGATGACCTCGGGATTATCCGCTGGGTTATGGGGATTAGACATAATGGCCCGGGCAAAACTGACCCGTTTCCGCATACCCCCGGAGAGTTGGGACGGATAGTAATTTTCAATACCGGTTAGTCCCACCAGGGCTAACTTTTGGGTGACTTGTTCTTCAATAATTTCCCGGGGTAGGGGGGAATGCTCGAACAGGTAAAACCCGACGTTTTCCGCCACGGTCAAGGAGTCAAACAGGGCCGATTGTTGAAAGACCAGGGCAATGCGAATCAGTTCATTTTCGTCTTCCACCAACCCAAGACGGGGTTGGGATTTAATGATGACTTCCCCATTGTCGGGGGGTAATAAACCGGCAATGATTCTTAAAATGGTGGACTTCCCCGTTCCCGAGGGGCCAATGACCACCAACGCTTCCCCCGCAAACAAATCCAAATCCACATTATCGAGAATCTGGCGATCGCCAAAGGATTTACTAATGCCACGCAGTTGAATCAGGGGGTCAGGCATGGAGGGGGGAACGGAGGGGCAAGGGAAAAGGACAGTTAAATCAACACAGGCTAGTCTATGCGTTCTAGCTGCCAGAGAATTTGATTCCCTTCCCGTCGAACCCGGGATACCACCCAATTACGCCATGACCAATGATCTCCTCGACTGGTTACGGCACTGGCATTGATGTCCATGAGGTCAGCTAATTCTGAACTGGTGATTAAGTAACCCTGTCTAGCAACTTCATCTGCTGCCCGCAAGGTTTCCACTAAATTACGAATTTGGGTAACGCGTTCTTCCCGAGACAAGAGGAATTCTTCGACGTTATTAACGGTGTTTTCCATAAAACTTGCCATGAACAGTTGCAGCGGAATGGGACAAGATCGAGTAAGGATCAGTGATTTTACCCAAGCTTTGTTTATCTACTTTCATATCTTAGCGATTTTTGAAAAAATCACTCATGTTGGTTATTACTTTGTATTAAAAGAGAACGGCGAAGCCTCAACGCTGGTTTTCGAGATAGTCATACCAAGCCGATAGCCCTTGCCCGGTGCGGGCAGACACTTCAAAAATCTGGGCTTGGGGGGCGACCCGTCGTAAATTTTGCCAGGCAAGGTCTCGATCAAAGCCCACCGCTGCGGCAATATCCATTTTGGTAATTAAAATAGCCTGGGCAGATTTAAACGTCGCTGGATATTTCAGGGGTTTATCTTCGCCTTCGGTGACGGAAAACAGTACCACCCGTAGGCTTTCCCCCAGGTCATAGGCGGCGGGACAAACCAAATTACCCACATTTTCGATAATTAAGTCATCTAAGCTATCTAATGACAACTTTTCAGCAGCCTTGGCCACCATTGCCGCTTCCAGATGACAAATACTGCCCGTGGTGACCTGAATGGCGATCGCCCCGGCGGAGCGTAACCGTTGGGCATCATTATCAGTGGCTAAATCCCCCACAATCACCCCGGTGGGATGGCTGCCCTGGCGATCGCCCACCATGGTTTGAATTAACGTTGTTTTACCGGCCCCGGGGGAAGAGAGCCAGTTCATCACCAACAGGCCCTTGGACTGAAACAATTCCCGGTTGTGGTGGGCCAGGTGGTCATTTTTGCTGAGAATACCCTGACCAATGGCGATGGATTGGCGATCGGGGGTAATGGTTACTGTCTGCTGTTCGTCGTGGTGATGATGATGGTGATGGTGGGAATGGCCATGATGATGCCCAGGCTGGTCGTGATGGTGATGATGAGGGGGGTGGGAATGGGCAAAGGTTGCCACCGCACTACAGCCGCAATCTTGACACATAGTTATCGCAATCCTCCGAAAGGTTAACACGCGGGGCCACGCCCGTCTTTCATCCTAAAAGAGGAAACGGCATTTGGGGCTAAGTTGTCCCAATTTGTTGTTGAAATCCTTGGTGGGCAAGCCGTGCTGCACCATAGGCCGCTTCTGATTGGGGGGATGGGGTGACAGGAACGCCCATTAATCGCTCCCGCATGGTTTGCCAGGTTAAATTTTTCGCTCCGCCCCCAGCGGTCAAAATCCGTTTAACTGGTGTTGCCCCCAACTGTTGCAGTGTCTGATACCCCAAGGCTTCAATGCGGCTTAACCCTGCCAATAACCCGTGGAGGAAGTCCCGATCATCCTGGGGACGGGGAGTGAGACGGGGTTGATGGTGGGGATCATTGATGGGAAAGCGTTCCCCAGGGGTTAACAAGGGGTAATAATCCAGGGGGCTAGGTTGGTGGGGATCAATGGCTTGACTCAATCGGGTCAATTCCTCTGGGGAGAAAAACTGTTTCAGCACTGCGCCCCCCGCATTGGATGCCCCGCCGGTTAACCAGAAATTGCCGAGGCGATGGCTATAGACCCCACTGGCCACATCGGTAACCGGAGTTTCGCTTAATAGTTTTAAGACCAGGGTGGATCCTAAGGATGTCACCGCCTCCCCCGGTTGGCTGACCCCACTGGCTAAAAAGGCCGCAATGCTGTCCGTGGTCCCGCTACAAACCCAGCAGTTTGGGGGTAACTGAAATTTTTCGGCTATATCCGACAATAAAGGCTTAATTATCGTACCAGGGGCGGTGATCTGGGGAAGTAAGTTAAACCAGGGTTGATCCTGTAACCAAGGGGGATAGGTGAACCGTTCAACGTCGTAACCCAATTTCAAGGCGTTGTGATAGTCACTTATGCCCAAACTACCGTGGAGCAAAAACCCTAACCAATCCGCTTGATGGCAAAAATATCGCGCGTAGGAAAATTCCGGGCGCTGGGACCACCAGAGTAATTTAGCCAAGCTGGAGGTGGCGCTATGGACTCCATGATTCCCTGGGGCTAATTGTGCCAATAAGTCCTGAACTGTTTTGCCCCGATCATCGTTGTACAGAATCGGTGCGTCTAACGGTTCTCCCCCGGCATCTAATAACATCACCGTTGCGGAAGTGCCATCAATGGCGATCGCCTGGAGTCGGGATTTATAAACAGTGGGAATTGCCCCCAACACATCAAACACAGCTTGCCGCCAAGTGTTGATCCAGTCAAACTCCGGCCCAGCGTTGTAGCTGACCCCACCTTGCCACAGCAAGTCCCCCTTAGCATCAATGACCGCCCCTCGGGCCCCTGACGTGCCAAAATCTAGCCCCAAAAAGTAATGGTCTGGATCACGCTTCGCCATAGGCCTCACCCAACTGAAAGGCGATCGCCTTGGCTTGCATGAGTTTAAAAATGTTGTAAAAACCATTGGCCCGGGAGGGGGTCAAACTGACCTGTAACCCGGTGGCCTCAATGAAATCCGGGGATAGGTTGACCACTTCCGTGGGGGTTAAGCCATTTAATCCCTGAATTAATAGGGCCACTAGCCCCTTCACCAGTTGGGCATCGGCATCCCCTTGGTACTGCAATTTACCATCCGCTAAATCGGCGGTGATAAATACTTGGGATACACAGCCATGAACCTTATTTTCCGGGGTTTTAGCATTACTGGGCATTGGCTCCAACTTTTTGGCATACCACAGTAACTGCTCATAGCGTTTTTTCGGATCCGTATGGCGCTGGAACCGTTCAACGATTTTGGCAAGGTTAGTGGGTAAGGCAGCAGTGTCAGACATAGGACTGGTTCAGTAACGGTTTTTTGAATAACAACTTAACGGCGATCGGCGAAGGGAGAGGAAGTTGTCCTGCGGTGATGCCCAGGGCACTCGCGTAAAACGGGAACCATAGTGGGATCACCCCCCTAACGCCTGTTTAATCACAGCGGCCGTGACCCCATCAGAAATAACCACTTTGCCGATCGCCTCTGGCAGAATGAAGCGCACAATGCCGGCTTTTACCTTTTTGTCATGTTGCAAACGGGTAATGATCTCCCCTAGGTCTAACGTCGCCGGAATGTCCGTCGGTAACTGGGTTTTGGTCAATAAGGCCCGTTGGCGATCGCCGATTTCGGGGGAACACAGTCCCATGGCGATCGCAATCTTCACCGCTGCCACCATACCGATCGCCACCGCTTCACCGTGGTTAATTGGGGCGTAACCCGTCAAACTTTCCACCGCATGGCCGATGGTGTGACCGTAATTTAAGATCGCCCGCAACCCCGCTTCCTTTTCGTCCTGACTGACCACATCCACCTTCGCTTGACAGGAGCGTTGAATAATTGCCGTTAACAAATTGTCCGGTAACGCCGTCATCGTCGATAAATCCGCCGCTGCCTCTAACTGGGCAAATAAGTCCCCATCCCAAATCACCCCGTATTTAATCACCTCCGCCATCCCGGCCCGAAACTCCCGCTCCGGCAACGTTTTCAACACCGTGGGATCGATAAACACTAAACGCGGCTGATAAAAGGCCCCAATTAAATTTTTTCCCCGGGGATGGTTAACTCCGGTTTTCCCGCCGATGGAGGCATCCACCATGGCTAATAAAGAAGTTGGCACTTGAATAAAGTTAATGCCCCGTAACCACGTCGCCGCCGCAAACCCCGTCATATCCCCAATTACCCCGCCCCCGAGGGCCAGAAAGGTGGAATTTCGTTCTAGGGTGGCTTGAAAGGCCGTGTTGTATAAATCCGTAATGGAATCCAGGGTTTTATAGGTTTCCCCCGCTGGAATCAGATGCTGGATGACCTCATAGCCGGCTTGTTGTAAGGACCGTCGCACAGTGTCGCCATAGTAGTCATAAATGTCTGGATTAGAGACCACCACGATTTTTTGACCCAATTTTAGGTCTGTTAGGGCATCGGCAAGGGTGGCTAACCCGCCGGGGGCAATGTGGACTTGGTAGGGGGATTGGGGCAGGGGAACAGAAATTAGCGTTGACATAACGGGATCAAGGGGCGGCAGTGGATCGTACAATAGCAGAGCATTGAAACGTATTTTAAAGCGAGGAATAAAATTATGGCCGCTGGTGTTGGTCTTTTTATTGGCTATTTCGCCGTTTTTACGGGATTAACCTTAGGTCTATTGTATGGACTACGCTTTGTTAAGTTAATCTAAATCCACATTGTTGGGCTGCCCATGGAAGCGGTATGGGGATGGGGACTACCCGTCCCTAACTTCGTTTTCAATGCAAGTATTTTAAATCTAATCATCAAACTCAAACGCATCCAGATCCCGTGGGGAAGCCCTAATGGGACGCCGTTTTCCCCCAGATACCATCGGCAATAATGCCCCCACCACCAGGCCGGTGGCGACACAAAATACCAGCAATATCCCTACGGGTAGTTGGATGGAACGGAACGCCAAAAAGGTTAACGCAACGGGGGTCACATTTTGGATACTAAGGAGGGCAAGGGCCGTTAAGCCCGTGGCAAGGAGAAAGGCGATCGCCAATTGGCTGAGGTGACGTAACATTGCAGAGCATTCCCATCGGTTTACAAATTATTGTCATTCGCAGGAATAGTCCGTAGCGGGGGCAATTCGGGTTCAGACGGCATGGGGGTAACCTCCACCGCCGGGGCCGGGGGGGCTGGGGGCGCAGAATTATACACCGGTGCTTGGGGAACTGCTGGTTGAATACGATTTCTCCATTCTCGGGTCAGATCCTGGGCGGTGTCGTAGGCGGTGCTATCGGCGGGGACTTGGCGGGCGAGACGGATAGCCTGGCTGTAGTTGGCAATGCTGGCTTGCTCCTGGGCGAGGGAGAGAATTTGGTAGCTCCAATTGTTAATCGCTTGGTCCCGTTGAGAACCGGCATCAGTAAAACGGGGAACTTGTTTAATCACCCGAATGGCCTGGGTTAAGGAATCGACGGTGCGATTGGCTGCTAATGCTTGGGCCTGCTTAAGATTTCGTTGGGCGTTAATTTCTGTTTGCCAACGATTAATGTTGCTGCGGGCTTCGCTAAATAAGGCTCGACCTTTCGCAATTTGTTGGGCTGTGGAAATTGCTGCCGCGTAGTTTTGGGCATTCCCGAGGGCGATCGCCTGGTCCAGAATGGGTTGATCTTCCTGGGTTTGAACAATGGCCTGCCATTCTCGAATATTTTGTCGGGCTTCGGCATAGAGGGCCCGGTCGGCACTGATTTGGCTGGCTTGGCGGATGGCCTGTTCAAGATCACTAATATTACGGGAAGTGGCGAGATCCCGGGCCCGGTTCAAGACAGGACGGTCTTCACTGATTTGTACCTGTTTCGTCCAGTTAGCAATATCCCGGGTGGCATCGCCGTAGCGGGGATTGTCCCGGGAGACGAGTTGGGCCTGGGCGATCGCCTGGTTAAGGGCACTGATGGTTCCTGCCGCCGCCGTATCCCGTGCGGTGGCCAACTGCTGCATCGCCGTTTCTTCCGTCCGCCAACCAATAATTAACTCTTGGGCTAAATCGTAGTAGGGGCGACTGGGATCCGCAATCCGTTCCACGGTGGTAATCGCTAATTCCAACCCGTTGAGGGTGCCGGTTTGGGCCTCACTCCCGGCCGTGGCAAGCACTTGCCAATCATTAATTTCATCGGCAGGAAAGCGGGACACGGGCAGGCGGTCCATCAAATTGGCCAACGTTTGCCAATCCCGATCATCAATGAGGGTGTTGATGGTATCGGTGAGTTTAGCCACCGCTTTGCCAATCAAAACCTGCGCTTCTTCGTAGGCATAGCTCTCCTTGGGGATTTTAGCTGCATCTTCGATCGCCTTTAACCAGTTATCAATGCCGCCCCGGTTAAGAATTTTGTAGGCCGTATCTAATTTGCTGCTTTCTGCTTGGGCCAGTTGAATATTGCGAATGGCCGCATCATATTTGGTGGTAGACCAATAACGATTATCCAAATTCAATAACCGCACCGCATTGCGAAAGGCACTATTCCAGCGGGCTTTGCGTAAATCTGTTTCCACTTCTTCGTAAATGGTTTCCCCCTTATCCCAAAGCGTTTGCCATGCCGCAATCCGTTCCTCCACTAGGTCATAGGCTTGCACATGGGCAGGAATGCGCTGGGCGCTGGCGATCGCCTCTTCTAGTTTGCCGTCTTGAAAGAACGTTTCGGATAAATCCAACAATTCCGTGGCCCATTCTTCGATGTTGCGATTCACCTCTGCGGCCAAGGGATGACTTTTGGGTAGACCTGCTAACAACTCGATCGCCTTGAGCAAACTATCAACGGTTTTTTCCTCCGCCGCTAATTGAGCACAATAGAGCCGCATGGACGCCGATGCCACGGGCCAGAAAATCCTTGAACATTGGGGACTCTGGGGCAGGGACAATAACCAATTGGTCGAGACAAAACCAATGCCTCCCGACACCACAATCAACAACGCCGCCCAAAATTGCAGGGGAAAGCGTTGGACGGTGTTACGAAACGCGCGAAGAACCGAGAGGGAAGAGGTGCTATTCATCCGGATTAACGCAATAGGGAGAATTACTCAAGCGACTACCATTTTGCTGACCAATCTTAACATTACTTTATGGCAAAGTTCGTCAGGGTCATGGCGATCGCCGTTTCCCTCTCCCCATGCTTGCCCCGTTGTGATCATCAACGTTCAAATTTTGATCAACGGGGAGATTCACAAGGATTTATGCGACCCTAGCTTTGCTCTCGGTTGGCTAAGACCCGTAAATCTAGCGCAGAGGCTTCCTCTTGTTCCGGGCGATCCAAATTCGCCGCCGAGACCGGGGCCGCCGTGGTCATAATTTTCGTGCGGCTCTGGGAGCGCCAGAAGTTATACCGCAGTAAAGGAAATAGAGCGACCTTTTTGGCCATGGCCCAGAAAAAGACATAGCTAGCCAATAACCGACGAAATGATCCAAATCGGGATTCCCGCAGGGTTTCAATCAAACTATTGGTGATGGGAGGGTCCCCATTCTCTTCGCAACCTGTGTGGACACGACTGGGCAACACCATTCCCTCCATAAATGCCTGCTGGTGAATCATGGGGTTAGAACCGACGGCGACAATCTCAGGGCCAGTGCCCAAATGTTGAATACCATGGGCCTGTTTGACCGTCATCAGGACAGCGTTTTCTTCATGGCGTTGTTTTTGACTACACCGTCCATCGGGAAAACCAACAAATAAGAGGGTTCCCCGCACTACTCGGTGGGCAAATTGATGGACGAGTTGATCCTGGGGTGCTGCACCGTGAATTTCTAGGGAAGTAATGCCAAAACTCAGTGAAAACAGCTTACTGACATAGATTCTGAGCATTTTCTGCACCCAAGACACATCCCCAATCACTAAGGTTCGTTTACCGGTGCGAGCCAATAGCTGCCGTTTTTGGAGCAGCCGCAG
>JAYKHU010000151.1:0-7108 GCA_035285105.1 Synechocystis sp. | reverse complement strand
TGTAGTTCTTCTTCTAACAGTTGTTCATACACCTGCGGTAAACGGGGACTCATCCAGTTGGTTTCGATGCCGTAACCGAGGCTTGTCCAAGTGGGGGAAAGCTTTTTGAGCACCGGCTTAATGCCCCCCTGCCTCAGGAGTTTTGAGAGGTCAGTGCCCCAGGCGTGGGAGTCCGCTAACCAACGGTACAGGACTTGATCCTGATATTGCGGTTCAAAACTGTAGTTTTTCCAGAGTAAAAACTTGTGGGGATGGGGATGGTATTGACGGGCCTTTTCCGCCCAGGTGGTATTTAAAAATTGATAGCGCCCGGAGGCCGTACTGCAATTACCGCGATTGGGGCCGACTTTGATGGTGATACAGAGATCGGGATGCTTACTGAGATCCTTCACATGTTGGCCCCCATAGATGACGTGGTAAGGCTGGGGGGTATTGGATTCACTGGCACTGATCGTCCGCATTAATGCCCGTAGATAGGGATCCCCCCCCTCCATAACCAGAGGTGGGATGTTGACATGACTCGAAAATTGCGGCCGAGTTAACGTTGGCCAATGGGATTGCAGCAAGACAACGCTCCCCCAACCCAGTAACGCGATGATCCCTAACGTTACCCCTGCCCAGCGGGAAATAGCGGACGGCGGCGGCGGTGACAACGCTTGAAGTTCTAGGTCTAGCAAGGCATCGGCGGGGTCAGGATTCAAGTCGGGGTGAGTCATAGGAGATTCAAAAGGCTGGGGGATGAGCATCTGACGATCATCCTGTCATTCAAAAGACGCAAGTTCAGTGGACTCAGGTTTCCTAATTTTAGACTCAGCATCGCTCTTCCAAAGCCGCTCCGGAAAGGTTCTAAAATAAATTAAAGGCTAATTAATCGCCCGATCGCCTTCTTTCCCCTCCCCTGAGCACTATTTTGAACCCGACCTCCTCCGTTATTCCTGAAGAATTTTCACTGTTTGACCCCATTGATGCGGCCTTAGCAGATATTAAAGCCGGCAAATCCGTGGTGGTGGTGGATGATGAAAATCGGGAAAATGAGGGGGATTTAATCTGTGCGGCCCAATTTGCCACCCCCCAGATGATTAACTTCATGGCAGTGGAGGCCCGGGGCTTGATCTGCCTCGCCATGACCGGCGATCGCCTGGATCAACTGGATCTGCCGTTGATGGTGAGTAAAAATACGGACAGTAACCAAACCGCGTTTACGGTGAGCATTGACGCGGCCCCCCACCTTGGCGTCACCACCGGCATTTCCGCCGAAGATCGGGCCCGCACCATCCAGATTGCTATTAACCCCACCTCCCGACCTGAGGATTTATCTCGCCCTGGGCATATTTTTCCCCTCCGGGCAAGAAATGGAGGGGTGCTAAAACGGGCCGGCCATACGGAAGCCGCTGTGGATCTTTCTCGCTTGGCCGGACTATATCCCGCCGGGGTCATTTGCGAAATCCAAAACCCCGATGGTTCTATGGCTCGCTTACCGGAATTGGTGGACTATGCCCGCAAGTACGACTTAAAACTGATTAGCATTGCCGATCTAATTAGCTATCGCCTCCAGCATGACCGCTTTGTGCAACGGGAAACCATTTGCCAATTCCCCAGCCAATTTGGTGAGTTTAACCTCTATGCCTATCGCAACTTATTAGACCAAACCGAACACATTGCCATTGTTAAAGGCGATCCCGCCCAGTTTAGCCAACAGCCGGTGATGGTCCGAATGCACTCCGAATGTTTGACTGGGGATGCGTTGGGTTCCCTGCGGTGTGATTGTCGGATGCAATTACAAGCGGCGTTAAAAATGCTGGAAAATCACGGTTTAGGGGTGGTGGTCTATCTGCGGCAGGAAGGCCGGGGCATTGGTTTGGTCAATAAGTTAAAGGCCTATTCCTTGCAGGATTTGGGCTATGACACCGTGGAAGCCAACGAAAGGTTGGGGTTTCCGGCCGACCTACGAGATTACGGCATGGGGGCACAAATGTTGAATGATTTGGGGGTCAAACAAATCTGCTTAATCACCAACAATCCACGCAAAATTGCCGGGCTGAAAGGGTACGGGTTAGAAATTGTTGAACGGGTGCCCCTGCTGATTGAAGCCAATGATTACAACTCCCATTACCTCGCGACCAAAGCGGAAAAGTTGGGGCACTGGTTTGTCAAAACCTATCTATTGGCGATCGCCGTAGAATGGTCCCCGTCCTTCACCTCAACCCAGCAGCGCTACGAAAAATTAGAGAAAATCCGCGCCCTACTCCAAGGAACCTCTTTAATCGTCCACGAAGATGATCGACCCGTGGCGATCGCCCTCTTGGGGAAAAATGCCTTAATTTTCCACGTCGGCTTGGATCGCCCCCTCACCAATGCTCACCATTGGCATGCTGATCCGACATCCCCCTACCCCGATGTCATCTGTCGCTTCCTAGACAACCTCACCGCCTGGCCCCATTTGACCCGCCTCTCCCTCCTCCTCGCCAATGGGGATGATCCGATGGTGGGCCTCCAGGTCGGTTTGAACCGAGAAGAGCTGAGCTTAGACCAGTTAACCCCAGCCCCCCTTAGCCAATGGCAACCCCAAACCATTTACAGCTATCGAAACAATGATGTAACTGGGGACTCGATCCAACATTCACGGTGAAATCATGTGGCACTATCGAACCCAATATTCCCTTTCCCCCTGGGCGATCGCCGTTGAACTGCAAGTAACCCCGTCTTCACCGACCCGCCCCCAGCCCCTTCCCCAATGGCAATGGCGGTATCAATTCAGCGATGGCAGTGAACTGCGGGGCCATTATTACGGCACCCTTGTTTCTGGGTCAGCCCCGTCAGTTCATCTACCGACGTTTCACATTCCCCAGGTGGGTCTTACAGAGTATGTATCCGCCGATCGACAAATTCCTTTACTGCAATGGCAACCGGCTCAATTTGTCTGTTACCAGCTAGGGGAAGACTTACTATTGCTGGCTTCCAATGATAATTACGTCAGCAATAGCCTTTGCTTAGTCCAGTCTCCCCAGCGGCAATGGGCCCAGGTGACCCATTGGGGTTCCCGATTAGTGGCAGAACCCTTTGCTTGGGATCATTTTTCTATCCACTGCCGTGACGAATCTCCCCCCGACAGCCTGACCGTTTCCTGGCAGTTTTCCCCGTTTATTGCCCCCTTTTTCCACTGGAAACGATTATCCGGGCGATCGCCTATAATGAATGCCAGTATTTGATAGGTTCTGATATTATGTACCAAACCTCTCCCCGGGCAACGTTACCCACCATGTATGACCTACCGAGTGAAGACCCGGAGGAACCCGGTTTGCCGGACGAATTTCATCTATTTCAACCGGAACTGTTGCGCCAGACATTCCAGCCCCCGAACTACGACGCTGATAATGTTTTCACCGCCAGCGACCTTAACCTTTACTACGACCCCAACCATCCCCAATGGTATAAACGCCCGGACTGGTTTGGCGTAGTAGGCGTGTCGCGTTTCTATGAAAAACGGGATTTACGACTCAGCTACGTAATTTGGCAGGAGCAAGTCACCCCCTTAGTGGCGGTAGAAATCCTCTCCCCTGGCACAGAAAAAGAAGACCTGGGGCGGAGTTTACGGGATGCCAGTCAACCCCCTAACAAATGGACAGTGTATGAGCAAATTCTCAAAATCCCCTATTACTTTGTCTTTAACCGTTACACCGATGAGTTACGGGCCTTTGGGTTAGTCCAAGAGAGTTATCGCCCGCTCTTGGTGGAGGAATCAGGGGTCTGGTTAGAAAAAGCACAGCTAGGGCTGGGACTATGGCAGGGTAAATACCAAGGGATCAATGGGTTATGGTTGCGCTGGTATGACCAGGAACAGAATTGGATTCTGACCCCAGAAGAACGGGAAACGCAACGGGCAGAGCAGGAAAAAGCCAAGGCTGAACAGGAAGCCCAACGGGTCGAGCAGGAAAAAGCGCGGGCTGACCAGGAAGCCCAACGGGCGGAACAGGAAAAAGCTCGAGCAGAGAAGGAAAAAGCCAGGGCCGAACGCCTCGCGGCCCAGTTAAAAGCCTTGGGCATTAACCCCGCAGAGGACAACGACTGAGGCAGGGAAAAACTGAACCGTCCGCTCGCTGGGCCCCCATTTTTACAATCCTTTACAATGAAGGGGATTTTCACTTTGGGGCGCCATTCACAATGCAATTAACTTGGTATGACAGCAATTCTTGGTTGATTGAAGTTGGAGAACAAAAAATTCTCCTAGACCCCTGGTTGGTGGGAGCATTGACCTTTGGCAATACCCCCTGGCTGTTTAAAGGCGATCGCCCTCAACCATTGGACATACCAGCGCAGGTTGATTTAATTTTGTTGTCCCAGGGATTAGAGGACCATGCCCATCCCCCCACGTTGAAGGTGTTGGCTAAAACCTGGCCGGTGGTGGGTTCCCCCAAAGCTGCTGAGGTGGTGACGGCATTGGGCTATCAAACCGTCACGGGCTTAACCCATGGGCAAAAATTTGTCTTAAATGACCGAGTAGAAATTTGGGCGTTACCTGGTTCCCCCATTGGCCCAACGCTGGTGGAAAATGCCTATGTGATCACCGATCTGGAGACGGGACTACGGCTCTATTACGAACCCCATGGTTTCCATTCCCCCCAGGTGAAAACCCTTGGGCACATCGACGTGGTTCTAACCCCCATTATTGGCATCAGTATTCTCGGGTTCCTGCCCGTTTTAAATGGACAGCAAACCACCCTCGATCTCTGTCAAGCCGTTAAGCCCCAGGTCGTTGTGCCCACTTCTGGGGCAGCAACCCTCACCTATGAAGGTTTGTTGACAAAAGTGCTGCGACTAGAGGGGACTGTGGCAGAATTTCGGCAGTTATTGGCAGAGCAGTCCCTGACGGCCCAGGTGCTTGAACCCCAGGTGGGCATTCCTGTGGCCATGCCGTTAAAAATTCCGACGGCCCCCTAAGGCGTGGAGATTATCACAATGGGACAGAAACAATCGGCAAATTGATCCCACAAATTATTGAGAAAAAAATTCTTGTCAGAAGAAAAAGGGGAAAAAGTGTATAAAGTAGATTTAACTTGGATGGGAATTGTTAGACCGACATCATCACACCGACGGTTAAAATGCTTTGACACCATTGTTGCTGTGGGTGAACTGCTTGCTCGTTCAGCCCTAGCCAACACCTTATATTAAAATCCCTCTTCTTTTTAAGAACCATAGCCGAATGACCTACACCGTAACCGCTGACCAAGTCCATCAAATCGTCCACAATCTTCATCACGATCCCTTTGAAGTTTTGGGCTGTCATCCTTTAGCAGATCACGGCAAGGTAAAAAAATGGGTCATTCGCACCTACATTCCTAGCGCCCAAGCCGTCACTGTGCTGATCCCTGGCGATCGCCAAGAGTTGGTGATGACCAGCGTTCACCATCCCAACTTTTTTGAATGTGTCATAGAGGTGGAGGAACCTAAAACCTATCAACTCCGCCTTACGGAAGGGGAGCATGAACGGGTTATTTACGATCCCTACGGTTTCAAAACGCCTAAATTAACGGATTTTGACCTCCATGTGTTCGGGGAAGGTAACCACCACCGGATTTATGAAAAACTCGGGGCCCACTTAATGACCGTGGACGGGGTGAAAGGGGTCTATTTTGCGGTGTGGGCCCCCAATGCCCGCAACGTCTCCGTGTTGGGGGATTTCAACCACTGGGATGGTCGTCTGCACCAAATGCGGAAACATAACAATATGGTGTGGGAACTGTTTATTCCCGAACTAGGGGTTGGAACGTCTTATAAGTACGAAATCAAGAATTGGGATGGGCACATTTACGAAAAAACTGATCCCTACGGGTTTCAGCAGGAAGTCCGGCCGAAGACCGCTTCCATTGTGGCGGATTTGGATCAGTACCAGTGGCACGATGAAAACTGGCTAGAGGAACGCCGTCATGGCGATCCCCTCAGTAAACCCGTTTCTGTTTACGAACTACACCTCGGTTCCTGGCTCCATACCGCCTTCGATGAACCCGTGAAAACCCTCCAGGGGGAAGGTGTGCCGATCCAAGTGTCTGAATGGAACACGGGGGCACGGTTTTTAACCTATTTTGAACTGGTGGATAAGCTCATTCCCTATGTGAAGGAATTGGGCTATACCCACATTGAACTATTACCGATCGCCGAACATCCTTTTGACGGTTCCTGGGGTTATCAAGTTACAGGGTACTTTGCCCCCACCTCCCGCTTCGGCAGTCCCGAAGACTTCATGTATTTTGTTGATCAATGCCATCTCAACGGCATTGGCGTCATTATTGACTGGGTTCCCGGTCATTTCCCCAAGGATGGCCACGGGTTAGCCTTTTTTGATGGCACCCATCTCTACGAACATGGCGATCCCCGTAAGGGCGAACATAAGGAATGGGGCACGTTAATTTTTAACTATGGCCGTAACGAAGTGCGAAACTTCCTCGTTGCCAATGCCCTCTTCTGGTTCGATAAGTACCACATTGACGGCATGCGGGTGGATGCGGTGGCCTCCATGCTTTACCTCGATTACTGCCGGGAAAATGGCGAGTGGGTCGCCAACGAATACGGGGGGCGGGAAAACCTAGAAGCGGCGGACTTTTTACGCCAAGTGAATAGCTTGGTTTACAGTTACTTCCCCGGTATCCTCTCCATCGCGGAGGAATCCACTTCCTGGCCCATGGTGTCCTGGCCCACCTATGTGGGGGGCTTAGGCTTTAACCTCAAATGGAATATGGGCTGGATGCACGATATGTTGGATTACTTCAGCATGGATCCCTGGTTCCGGCAGTTCCACCAAAACAACGTCACCTTCAGCATGTGGTACCACCACAGCGAAAACTACATGTTGGCCCTTTCCCACGATGAAGTGGTCCATGGCAAGAGCAATATGCTGGGTAAAATGCCAGGGGATGAATGGCAAAAGTATGCCAACGTGCGGGCCTTGTTCACCTATATGTTTACCCACCCTGGCAAGAAAACCATGTTCATGAGCATGGAGTTTGGGCAATGGAGTGAGTGGAACGTCTGGGGCGATCTGGAATGGCATTTGCTCAATTACCAACCCCATCGTCAACTCAAACAATTCTTCAAGGAACTCAACCACCTGTAC
>JAYKHU010000150.1:0-17897 GCA_035285105.1 Synechocystis sp. | reverse complement strand
GCAACGACTTCGACATTTCCGGGGAGTTCATGTGGTACTCACCACCGGGACGGTAATTAAAGAAGCCGTAGTTTTCCAGTTTCTTGGCCGTTTCCGGAAACGCTAAACGATGGAACGCCATCACTTCCTTGGCCACATCCGCCACGCTTAAGCCCCCCACCCGACTGGTAGTACCGGCAAAGGCATATTCCACCAATTCCGGCCCTAGACCGATCGCCTCAAAGATTTGCGCCCCGTGGTAGGAGGACAGCAGGGAAATACCCATTTTGGAGAGGATTTTAAACAGCCCCGCTTCCACCGATTGACGGTAATTTTTCAACGCCGTGGGTAGATCCACTTTTTCAATGCGGCCGTTGTCCATTAACTTTTGGGTTTTGGGATCGAGCCACCATTGCCGCACCGACTCTAACGCAAGATAAGGGCAAACCGCCGACGCCCCATAGCCCACCAAACAGGCGAAGTGATGGGTGCTCCAACATTGGGCCGTATCCACTACTAACGAAGCCTTTAACCGTAACCCGGCCCGGATTAAATGGTGATGGACAGCCCCCACAGCCAATAACGGGGGAATGTAACTCTGGTTTTCTGATAACGCCACACCCTCAGGGCGATCGGTTAAGACGAGAATTTTAGCGCCCCCTTCCACCGCGGCGTTCCCTTCGGGGACAGCGAAGCTGCACGCCTTTTGCACCAACTGATCCAGTGCCGCTTGCAACCCATCGGGATTCCCCAATTCATACAGGGTAGAAATTTCAACGGTGGCTAATGAACCCCGTTTAATGGCCGTTAATTCCGCTTCATTGAGCACCGGCGAATTGACTTTGATCATCCAGGCAGACTCCGCCGAGGGTTCCAGGATATTGCCCCGTTCCCCCAAACTCATGGCCAAGGACATCACCAAATTTTCCCGCAGGGGGTCAATGGGGGGATTGGTCACCTGGGCAAACCGTTGTTTGAAATAGTCGTACAGTAAGCGGGGTTTTGTGGACAGCACCGCCAAGGGAATGTCATCCCCCATACAGAACGTCGGTTCTTTCCCCTGACTGGCCATGGGCACAATCACCATTTCCACATCTTCAGCGCTGTAACCGAAGGCCGCCTGTTGTTGCAATACCACCTGGGCCTCAGCAAACAGGGGCGTTTCCGCAAAGGTATCGGAGTGAACCGCTTGACGATGGGTCTTCACCCACTCTCCATAGGGGTGTTTTTGCGCCACTTGCTGTTTAATCTCGTAATTTTTGAGGATGGTTTTGGCTTCTAGATCCACCGCAATCATCTGTCCCGGTGCTAACCGTCCCTTTTCAATGATGTCCGCTGCTGGCAGATCCACTACCCCCGCTTCTGATCCCACCACCAGGGTGTTATGTTTGGTGATGCAATAACGGGCCGGCCGTAAACCATTGCGGTCTAACCCCGCCCCCACGGTTTTACCATCGCTAAACACCAACAGGGCCGGCCCGTCCCAGGGTTCCTGGAGACCACTGTAATAGTCGTAAAAATCGGTAATTTCGGGATAATCCTTCAGCGCCGGCTGATTTTGATAAGCTTCCGGCACTAAGACCATGGCCGCTTCCAAGGGGCTGCGCCCTGTCCGCACCAACAATTCCAATGCACTATCTAAATTATAGGAATCACTATTGGCCTGGTTCACAATCGGCGTTAACGCTTCTAGTTCCGTCGCCGACCAACCGGATACGCTCAGCTCCGCTTCCCGCGCTGCCATCCAGTTGATATTGCCCAATAGCGTATTAATTTCCCCATTATGCCCCAGCATCCGCATCGGTTGCGCTAGGGGCCATTTAGGCATGGTGTTAGTACTAAAACGCCGGTGATAAACGGCAAAGTTACTCGTATATTCGGGATTTTTCAGATCTTCGTAAAATTCCCCCAGCACCACACTACGCACCATGCCTTTATAAACAATCGTGCGGCAGGAAAAAGAGCATACATAAAAATCTTCTGCCAGTTTTTTGCCAATAATTGACCGGGCAATATAGAGTCGCCGTTCCAATTCATCCCCGGCCGCGCCTTCAGGACAGGTAACGAAAATTTGTTCAATGTGGGGTTGATTATTCCGTGCCTGGGTTCCCAACACATCGGGATTGACCGGTACTTCCCGCCAGCCTAACACCGTTAATTTTTCCAACCGTACCACTTCTTCCACATAGGCCCGGGCCACGTCCCGTGCTTCCGGTTCCTGGGGTAAAAACACCATCCCCACCCCCAGGCGTTCGGCTCCCGCCGTGCCATTGGCATCGCCGTCTGGCATGGGTAAATTACGGGTTTCAAACCAGCGGGCTAATAATTGTCGAGGAATCCCCGTCATTACCCCGGCCCCATCTCCGGAATCATTGTCCGCACTACAGCCGCCCCGGTGTTCCATGCAGCCCAACGCCTTCAACGCCTGCTCAATTAGGGTATGCTGTGGGTCACCTTGTAAATCCGCGATGAAGCCAACCCCACAGGCGTCCCGTTCTTCCACTAACCAAGGTTGACCGAGAAAAGGTTGGGCGGAGTTGTTGGCAATGGAGGAGGTAGTCATAGAAGCTAGCAGCAGAATGTTTAGAGGGACAGGGCTTGGGGTTAAAGGTTGATCGGCGTACTGGGCCACAGAGCGCTGGGACAGAGTTCCCACCAGCGTTAAGCGTGACTAATTTTACCAGCAACCACGGACAGTAAACGGTTTGGGGCTAGCAACGGCGATCGCCAGGTCGTCAATCAGTAACGAAAAAACCCTACCAAATCTTAACTTAACTATTCTTCACATTGCGATGGGACCCAGCAGAAAATTATTAAGCCTGTAGAAGTTTCCGTTCTCTAACCATGACCTCTCCACACAATGCAGACAAAACAGCGGACAAGCAAGTTGAATATTGCTTTACCCATCGGGTGGCCCCAGACCATCGTCAGATTTTTTTGCAATCTCAAGCGGAGTTAAAGGCGTTGGTCAGAACCTATCCCGGTTTTATTCGTGAGGAATCAACGGCGTTACGGGAAAAAGGGGATATTTTTATCTCAGAACCGCTGATCTGCTTTGACACCCTTGAAAATCTTTTGGGATGGATTGATAGTCCAGCAAGAAGACAGTTGATTGTCCGAGCTGAAAATGCTGGTTATCAATTTGAAGGCAACGTTAACGCTGGAGGCTACAACCGTTGGTTACGCTCTAATGGGGCGAAACCGTTTCCCACTTGGAAGGTAAACCTGTTAGTTTTGCTGGTTTTATACCCTACTGTGATGGGGCTAAATTTGTTATTGCAGAAACCCCCGTTTATTGATTTTCCCACTTGGATGCTTTTCAGTAATTTTTGTAGTGTGGCGATCACCGGTTGGTGGGCAGTGCCTTGGGTGAGTAGCATTTACCAAAGTTGGTTACAGGGGGAAGGAACGAAAAAAGAGCAATTATTAGCCTTATTCAGCATTTTAATTACTCTGTTGTTCTGGTTACAATGTTTTCGACTAGTTTCGACGCTATCAGCTTAATGAAACTGAACTTTTTAGCGAAGCATTTTAGTTGGGAACCAGCGATTCATTAATAGCGGGCACCATCGGGTATCTGACGAAATTCATCCCAAATGGTTTTGGCTTCTTCCCGCAATAATTGTTCCGGTGCTAATTGGCGATCCGGGTAATCTTTTTGTAGGTCTTTGCTAATGTTACTGTCGTCAAACAAATCTTCAAAGTCTGCCCAACCCGCTCCATAATAAATCTTATCAATCCGAGCCCAGTAGGCACTGGCATAGCACATGGGACAGCATTCACAACTGCTATACATGACTGCTCCAGACAGGTCAAAAGTCCCTAATTTCTGACAGGCTTGGCGGATGGCATTCACCTCCGCATGGGCGGTGGGATCATTATCTCGAATCACGCTATTGCCTGTGGCGGCCAAGACTTCTCCGTCCTTGACAATGACGACCCCAAACGGCCCGCCGGTTCTCTTTTCTACCCCGGCTTCTCTCATCACGGCGATCGCCTGGCGCATGTATTGTCGATCTTGCTCTGTAACCATTGCAGTCTCCTCGGTTGACGTTCTTTCAAAATAGTAGCGGAATGGGGGGGAGGGGAAAGAAAGTATTTTTTTGTATGAGGTAAATTAATCATTCCATTGATACGGCTGGATAATCATTGAATGTGAATGGTTTTCCTGATTATTTAAGGCGATCGCCCCCCAGTAATTAGCAAACAAAGGCTGGCTGAATAGGTGCCACTGTTGAACCAGATAGGGATGGGGCAATGTCTGATAGGAACGCAAATCGGAGGATAAGACAACGTTATTTAATCCCGCACTAATTCCTAATCCCGTTGCTTTAAGAAAGGCTTCCTTCGCTGTCCAAAGCTGATAAAAGACCGTTTTTTGTTCTTCCTGGGTTGTGACACTTAACTGTGCCTGTTCTGATGGGGAAAAAAATCGTTGGGCTAACTTAACAAAATTTTTTGGGGGCTGCATCATCTCTAAATCGACACCAATGGGGTGATGTTTCGCAATGCCAATCAAACCATAATTCCCACTATGGGAAACGTTAAAATGTATCGACAAATCCGGTATGGCTAGACTAGGCTTGCCGTTGGCAGAATATTTAAATTGAATTTTTTGGGGATCCCACTCTAGAGTTTTTCCTAACAATAATCGTAAGGCGATCCGCACTAATCGATAACGTTGTTGATCCTGGGGACGGTGAAATCGATGAACTTTTGCCCGTTCATCGGCGGCGAGGATGGTGTCATAAACCGGGGGGAGGACATGATCAGTGGGGACTGTCCACAGGGAGACGGAATCCATCGGTAGAATACGGGAAATGCTCCTCTATAATAAGTTGCTTGCTCCACAAACTTGATTGTTGGCGATGACTTTTTTGTCTGATGATGACCCCACGAATACGTCCCATTGGGCTGAGCAATTTACCCCAGGGAATGAGACTCAAAAATCCTTAGCTTGGGTGAGCGACGTTCTTATTCCTCTGTTAGCGCAGACTCCCCAGGAAATTACCAATCTATTGCGGGGATTAGAGGGGGAATTTATTGCCAGCGGTGCGGCCGGTGCCCCCAGTCGCGGTCGTCCTGATGTATTGCCCACCGGCCGTAATTTTTATGCCGTTGATATCCGCGCCATCCCCACGGAAACGGCTTGGGACATTGGTCGTCGGGCCGCTGAAACCTTAATTGAACGCTATACCCAGGATAACGGTGAGTACCCAAAAACCCTGGCAATTTCCATCTGGGGCACTGCCACCATGCGTACCGGCGGGGATGATATTGCCCAGGTGTTGGCATTATTGGGGGTGCAACCCGTGTGGGATGGCCCCTCGCGCCGCATTATTGATTTTGAAATTGTGTCGCTATCCGCTTTAAAACGACCTAGGGTAGATGTCACTGTGCGAATTTCCGGTTTTTTTCGCGATGGCTTTCCCAATTTAGTGGAATTTCTTAATCAGGCGATCGCCGCGGTCGCCCAACTGGATGAACCCGCTGAGATGAACCCCTTAGCCGCCACTGTAAAACAAGAAACCCAACGATGGCAGACCCAAGGATTGAGCGGGGAACAGGCCCAAACCCGGGCAAATTATCGTATTTTTGGTTCCAAACCGGGGGCCTATGGGGCCGGTCTGCAGGGACTGATGGAGGCTCAAAATTGGCAGGATGATCAGGATCTCGCCCGGGCCTATCTGAATTGGAGTTGCTACGCCTACGATCGCCGGGGGATTGGGCACAGCCAGCCGGAAGTCTTCTCCCAACGGTTAAAAAATTTGCAAATTGTGCTGCAAAACCAGGATAACCGGGAACATGATCTGCTAGATTCCGATGATTATTACCAATTTCAAGGGGGCTTAACCGCAGCGGTGCGGTCATTAACCGGCCAAAATCCCACCGTTTACTTTGGGGATAATGCCAATCCCAGCCGTCCTAAGGTGAAATTATTAACGGAAGAAATGGCTAAAGTCTATCGCTCCCGTGTGGTTAATCCCAAATGGATTAAGGGGGTCATGCGCCATGGTTATAAAGGGGCCTTTGAAATGGCCGCCACGCTGGATTACCTATTTGCCTACGATGCCACCGCCCATTGTGTTGCGGATTTTATGTACGAAGGCGTGGCCAAGGCTTATGTTTTCGATCCCCCTGTGCAAGACTTTATTCGCACCCATAACCCTTGGGCCCTACGGGATGTGGCGGAACGGTTACTCGAAGCCCATCAACGGGGACTCTGGCAGTCCGTGACCCCAGACACCTTAGATCAACTCCGGGCGATCGCCAACGATGCGGAAGGAATCTTGGAATCACAAAACAGTTAACGGGTGCGGCAGGATTCGAACCTGCGACCGTCCGCTTAGAAGGCGGATGCTCTATCCACTGAGCTACGCACCCTAGATTAGGGCTTTTAAGGTCAATTCTCTTCCCTATTCTCCCATATTTTCCGGCGTTGCTTGCATCGGCAGAGTGGATATAATGGCCGTAGAACCATAGCGACGGCGTTGCTAGTCCTATTTATCTCCCCCTCTATGAACTTTTATTTGCCTCGTTTTGTCAAAGTGTTTTACCGTCGAGAACCGATTTCCAGCTTTGTTTTAATCATGGCGGCGGTGGACATGGTGCTGGGGGGCGTAGATGGTAAGTGGAGTTTGTTCTCTGTTGGCATTGTGGTGGCCTGCCTCGGACTAGGGGTGCGGTGGTGGCAAGCCCAAAAAACAGAACCGATCGCCGTTAGACAAGCGCCCCGCCGTTATTTACCGCCTAGTCCAACAAGTCGGCAACCCTTACCCCTGCTCACCAAACAACGTCGGGGTTAGGAGCGGTTAACCGGTTCGCGTCCCCTAACGCTGTAACCATTCAGGAAATGTGCGATCCTCGCTCCACGTAATCGCCATCTCGTCCGCAAAGGCTTGAATCAACACTGGCTGCACCTCTTGTACTGTTATGCCTGGTAAAAACTGCGCCAAACTCCCCACGGGGCGATCGCTGATGCCACAGGGAATAATTTGCTCAAACCCTGTTAAATCCGGGCAGACATTTAACGCAAACCCATGAAAAGTAATCCACCGGCTCACCTTAATGGCGATCGCCGCCACCTTGACCCCCTGTAGCCAAACCCCGGTCAACCCCTGAATCCGTTCCCCCTGCAACCCAAACCCCGCCAAGGTGCGGATCAACACCTCCTCTAGCTGCCGTAGGTACCAATGGAGATCCGGTTGAAAATGGCGTAGATCCAAAATCGGATAGCCCACCAACTGCCCCGGGCAATGGTAGGTCACCTCTCCCCCCCGTTCTGTCCGAAATAAGTCGGCCGGCGGAAAACGGGGATCAAAGTTCAAATACTGCTCACTCGACCCCGTGCCCAGGGTATAAACCGGGGGATGTTCCAGCACCATCAGACCATCCGGGCGATCGCCATGGGCTAACTTCTCGGACACCCATTGCCGCTGCCAGCCCCAGGCCTGATCGTAGGCAACACATCCTAACTCCAATAGTCGACATGTAGAAAGTCCCATCGCTTTATCGTTTTCTGGCCTTACCAGGGTTATCAATGAAGAAATGTAAAGAGATGCAAAGGAACATCAAAATGATCCATCCAATGACGTCTTGTTCAATACATAGTGCTAATCTAAAGGTAGCCTTAAGGATGACTTAAACATCATTAACCTTTCCTCGGAGATTATTATTCCTTGGCATTTCGGCAAGATCATCAACCCTTGATTTTATCAATAATCTTTTATTTATTAAGCCAAAATCAGATTTCTTTGCTTTGCCAATGGCTATCGCTAACAAAATCTTCATTTGTGGATGTTTGACGAGATGATTCCACCTCACCGCGCTTGGGTATGCTCGTTGACTAAATAATGACTTTATCGTTGTTTTAGTTCAACAATTCATCGTAAAGATTCACTATTTAGTGGCTTTTAATTTCTTCACCTTTTATCAATCTTACAGTAGGGAGAATTCAGTATGAAACTGTTAATTCAGGGCAATAATATTACTGTTACGGAAGCAATTCATGATTACGTAGAAGAGAAGGTTGAAAAGGCAGTTAAACATTTCCAAAGTATCACCACAAAAGTTGATGTTCACCTCTCCGTTGCCCGTAATGCACGGATTAGCGACAAACATAAAGCGGAAGTGACGGTTTACGCCAATGGGGCAGTGATTCGGGCCCAAGAAGGCAGTGAGAATCTCTATGCCAGCATTGACTTAGTCTCCGATAAAATCACCCGTCAGCTACGGAAATATAAAGAGCGTCTCCAGGACAAACAACATGGTCACGTAAAAACCAGTGAAATTGTTGAGGATAAACCCGTCGAGGGAGATCTCATTGGCGATCGCGCTCCGGAATTACCATCCCAGGTCTTGCGGATGAAATATTTTGCCATGCCCCCCATGTCCATTGATGACGCCCTAGAGCAATTACAGTTAGTGGATCATGATTTTTATATGTTCCGCAATAAAGAGACGGATGAAATTAATGTGATTTATATCCGTAACCATGGGGGCTATGGGGTCATTCAACCCCACCAAAACGGTCATAGTGGTTAGTCAACATCATGAATCCCTAGGGAGTTGGTAAGTAATAAACGGGACAGGTTTCACGCAAATCTGTCTCTTTTTTTTGTGGCTGTTTAGGGAAGAATGGGGGGGAGAGGCGGAAGTGTTAACCCCAGCGTTTGTGCTAAATGGGTTCCCTGTTCACTCAGGGCCAACGGTTGGCGATCGCCATCAAAGAGTAAACTTCCCACCGTTAAATTTTTACTACTCAGTTTGTAAATATACGCCTCGGAACGGCGATCGATGGTGTCAGCAATCTGCTGATAAATGATGTTCACCCACGGATGATGTTGCGCCGTTTGCCAGGTTCTTAATAAGCCTAAGCCGGCTTCTGTGGTGGGGGCGTGTAATAACTGTTGTAATTGGGGTTGGGGTAATCCCATCTCTGCTGCTTGGGCGGTCAAAATTTCTAGGCGGGCATCGGCAAGGTGATGATGGGTGTGAAAAATCCCCCCTGCTAATTTAATTAATTTGCCGTGGTAACCCAGTAATAAAATCTGTTCAATGCCAGCTTCGGCCGCTGCAATGAGTAGGGGGCCAAGCCAATTAGCGGTTTTTAAACGTTGATCGGCGTTGACGCCCCATTGTTGGGCGAGATCTAACCCATTTTCCCCCAGACAAAAAACGAGGCAACGATGGTGTTGAGCAAGGGTGGTTAATTGGGTCTGAAAGTCTGCCAATTGTTGGGGCGCACTCAGGGGTTGGGCGATGCCGCTGGTTCCCAATAGTGACAAACCTTCAACCACACCAAAGGCTGCATTGGATGTGCGAGTCGCTAAATTTCTGCCTTCCGGCAAAATCAGGGTGATAACCAAGGTTTGGTGGGGCAATAGATAGGGAATTAAATGGTGGTGGAGTAATCGCTGGGCATAGCGATAGATGGCCGGTTGCTGCTCCCGGTGGATCTGTTTGCCGATGCCTTCTCCCCCTTGAATGATTAAGGTTTCATCCCCTGGCAGGTATTGAGCATAGGCCCAGACCGGCGTATGGCGGGTTAAGTCCAAGTTGTCCCCAGGCTGACTGCGGGTAATGGCAAGGGCGCTCGTTTCACTTAATAAGGCGGCCTGTTCGATGGGGATTGAGACGGTAAGGGCCGGTTCCAGTAAATCTAGGGTAACGTGGGTGATTCCCGGGGGGGATGGCTCACCGGACTGCTGATGCTTAAGCCATTGAACGGCCGCAACGGCCGCAGCACAGGCAAACACGGGCAAGGTATAACCAGATTGGGCAGGGGCGGTCATGGCCTATTTGTTTTGAGACAGCAGGGAAAATTCAGCTAACTTGCGCTTGAGGGTGGCGTTCTCTTGCATCAGCCCTTGATTACGGCGGATTAGGTCTTGCTGCATATTGACCTGTTGTTGACTGCGTTGTTGGCGATCGCGCAAATCCCGCAGCACCGCTAGGGCCGATTGAATTTGTCCCTGGGCATTAAAAATCGGTGTGGCGGTTACTTCAATGGGAATAATTTGTCCCCCCTGGTGAATTTCCATGTCATCAATACTGCAACATTCTCCCTGGAGGGCCCGGAGTAGGGGCTGTTCTGTCACCGGATAGAGTTGATTCGTGCCGGCTTGGTAGGCTTGATAGATCACGTTTAAGTAATCAATGGCCGCTTCTGGCCAAACCCCTTTGCCAAGTAAGGCGATCGCCGCTAAGTTGGCGTAAATCGGATGGCCCTGGGCATCCACAATGAAAATCCCTAGGGGCAATGCATCCAAAAAAAGTTTGAACTCCATCGTTACAACATCAATGCCAAAAATGGCATTATAACGGCGATCGCCAGTGGATTTCAGCCCAGCGCCGGGGGGATGGATTAACTGGCACGATGGCGATCAATTTTATCTAACGCAACCTTCAGCCCTTCGTCCCCGGCTCCTTCTCCGACGATGGAACGCACCCCTTCGAGGGTAGATAGGATATTACGGGGATCTAGGAACATCACCTTACTACTGTCACTGCTGCCAATGGTGACTCCCATATTGAGATATTGCTGAGCCAATAGGAACTGCAAGGCCTCCCGTGCATGGGGATCGGTTTTTAACTGTTCCGTCAAAATGGTTAAGGCCTCAGCCGTGGCTTGGGCTTCTAACACCTTCTTCTGCTGTTCTGCCTCGGCATTGAGAATGGCCGCTTTTTTCTGGGCCTCTGCTTCCAACACCCGGGCTTGGGCATCCCCCTGGGCGGAGTTGATAGCGGAATCCCGTTGACCTTCCGAAGTCAAAATGGCGGCCCGTTTTTTCCGCTCCGCCGCCATTTGTAATTCCATGGAATCCTGTACCGCCTTCGAGGGCATAATGTCCCGCAATTCCACCCGGGTCACTTTTACCCCCCAGGGATCGGTGGAAATATCCAATTCCCGTAGCAACAGTTCATTAATTTCTGTCCGGGCGGTGAAGGTTTGATCCAGTTCTAACTTGCCGATTTCCGAACGAATTTGGGTCAACACCAAATTGACCATGGCCGACTGTAAATTTTCAACTTTGTAATAGGCCTTTTCCATATCCACAATGCGCCAATACACCACCGCATCCGCCGTAATAGCCACGTTATCTTTGGTGATACAGGATTGGGGGGGAATATCAATCACTTTTTCCCGGGTGGTTTGTTTATAAACAACCCGATCCAAAATCGGGATGGTGAAATTCAACCCGGGCGTGAGTTTTTTGTTGTAACTCCCCAGGCGTTCGACCAAGTATTCATTTTTTTCATTCACAATTTTGACCGACGTACCGATCGCCGACCCGAAAAAGACCAGAAAGAATAAAACAAAAGCTTCCATAATTAGTTTCTAAGATGCGCTCAGTAAGGGTTAACGAACTAGCCTGCCACCTAAAGAGAAGAACAAAAAGTTTATAGGCGGCTTCGGCCTTAGCCAAGTAACTTCATCATAGTCGAGGAAACCGAGGACAAAAGTTACAAGTTCATAATGGAAAAATCTTCAATAGGATGGGGAGAAGACGGCTTGTTGTATCCAGGTTACGCAAATTACGTATGAACACGACCAATATTCCCATGCCCCAATCCCTCCTAGACCGGGATTGCACCACCCTGTCCCGCCATGTACTCCAACAACTCAATAGTTTTGGGGCGGAGGCTCAGGATTTGAGTGCCATTATGAATCGCATTGCCCTGGCGGGAAAGCTCATTGCGCGGCGGCTGAGTCGGGCGGGGCTGATGGCAGATGTGTTGGGCTTTACCGGGGAAACCAATGTCCAAGGGGAGTCGGTTAAACGCATGGATGTTTTTGCCAACGAGGTGTTTATTTCCGTTTTTGAACAAAGCGGCCTAGTCTGTCGTCTGGCGTCGGAGGAAATGGAAAAACCTTACTATATTCCCGAAAATTGCCCCATCGGTCGTTATACCCTGCTTTACGACCCCATTGATGGTTCGTCTAATGTGGATATTAATTTAAATGTCGGGTCGATTTTTGCCATTCGTCAGCAGCAGGGGGACGACCTGGATGGGAGTGCGTCGGATTTGTTGACCCAAACCGGGGAGCAGCAAATTGCCGCTGGTTACATTCTCTACGGCCCGTCCACCATGTTGGTCTATTCCCTGGGATCGGGGGTTCATTCCTTTATCCTGGATCCGAGTTTAGGGGAATTTATTCTGGCCCAGGAAAATATTCAGATGCCGGCCCACGGCCCGATTTACAGCACCAATGAAGGAAACTTTTGGCAATGGGAGGAGGCCCTGCGGGACTATACCCGTTATGTCCATCGCCATGAAGGCTATACGGCCCGATATAGTGGGGCGTTGGTGGGGGATATTCACCGGATTTTGATGCAGGGTGGGGTGTTTCTGTATCCCGGCACCACGAAGAATCCCGCCGGTAAACTCCGGTTGTTGTATGAAACGGCCCCGTTGGCCTTTTTGATTGAACAGGCGGGGGGGAAAGCCAGCGACGGGGCACAGCGCTTACTCGATATTATTCCTAGCAAACTGCATCAACGTACCCCGGCCATTATGGGCAGTGCCGAAGATGTCAAATTAGTGGAATCCTTTATTCAAGACCATAAACACCGTCAGCTTCCTGTTCAGGGCTAATTTCTTTTGTTAACTGTGTTAGGAGACTTTACATGCATTGGCTGCTTATTTCTGACCTAGACAATACCTGGGTCGGTGATCAAATTGCCCTGGAAAAACTGCAACATCATTTAGCCGATCGCCGGGATTCTTTCTATTTGGTCTATGCCACCGGGCGTTCCTTCGCGTCGGCAAAGGCCCTCCAGCAAACAGTGGGGTTAATGGAACCCAATTATTGGGTGACGGCGGTGGGCAGTGAAATTTATGATGGGCAGGGGTTAGACCAGGCATGGGCTAATTATTTATCGGAGAATTGGCAACGGGAAACCATCCAGGCGATCGCCGATCAATATCCCGAATTAACGCCCCAGTCCCCCTCGGAACAAAATCCCTGGAAAATTAGCTATCACTTTGATCCCCAGGCTGACCCTCAGGCGATCGAGGCGATCAAACAACAGTTACGCCAAACCGATTTGCCGGTGCAGGTTATTTTCAGTAGCGGTAAGGATGTGGATTTTTTACCCCAACGGAGTAACAAAGGTAATGCCACCCGTTATCTCCAGCAACATTTACAATTATCTGGGGAAAAGACCCTAGTGTGCGGGGATTCGGGCAATGATATTAGTCTGTTTGAAACGGATTCCCGGGGGGTGATTGTCAATAATGCCCAACCGGAATTACTGACTTGGCATCAACAGTATGGCGAGGATCGCCATTATTTAGCGACATCTAGCCATGCAGCGGGGATTCTTGAGGCGATCGCCCATTTCAACCTGTTGACGACTTGAGCAAAATTGAGCAAACGTGGGGACGTCCCCCAGACGGATAGCGAAAAATTGCTCAAAATAAAAGGAATTGTAAAGTTGTCCAACTTCGCCCAAGAGTCGCAGCAAAGTAAGCTACAATTTGACATTGTTCGATTTTAAGTACAAAAACGAGGAGGGTATTATTGCTGAGCCACTAAACTTGACGGTTAGCTTACGCGGCACCCTAGAAGTCAAGGAAAAATACCAAATCTTTCGTCTAACAGGATTGTTGGATGCATTTTCAGAACCTACCTTCCGTAAGGTAGTAAGCGATCACATCGAAGGGGGGCCCAGCCATGTGGTCTTGGATCTATCCACTATTGATTTTATTGATAGCTCCGGTTTAGGTGCCCTGGTTCAAGTGACCAAGCTTTCCCAAAATAAGGGGGGAAGTTTGCAGATTGTCACCAATCCTCGGGTTACCCAAACGGTGAAGTTAGTTCGCCTTGAAAAATTTCTACACCTGCACGGTTCCCTCCCAGAGGCGATCGCCGCTGCGGAGACGGCCTAGCCCTGGCGATGATTGGCCCCCGGTGCAGTCAATTCCCTCTGAGGCTGGACCCCATGGTGTCCGTCAGTGAAGGGGTTGGCATCGTCGCTAGCGTTGTATTGTGTCGTCGCCGACTGGGGCACCCTTTTTCACCAGTTTTTCAGCGGTGATGTTGCCGTTATCAGTCCCCCACCGTCTCCATGACCCAGTTCCATGCCCATCCCCTGTGGCAGTCGTTGACTAATATTCCGTTTCCCCATTCCCCTCAATCCCTTTCTCCCACGGCTTTGGCCTACCTCGGCGATGCGGTGTTTGAACTGTATGTGCGCTGCCGATATTTATTTCCCCCTCGACGCATCAATGACCTTCATCGCCTTGTGGTGGATCAAGTCCGGGCGGAGCAACAGGCGCAATTATTAGATGGTCTGATGCCCCAATTAACAGCGGCGGAAAAAGAGTGGGTGCGGCGGGGTCGTAATGCGGCTGCGTCTAACCGTCGCGCCTCTGCTAACGTTTATCAGGCTGCCAGTGGTCTGGAAACCCTTTTGGGCTATCTCTATCTCACCGATCCCCAGAGATTAGATAAGCTGTTAGTCTTAGCGTTTCCCACTGACTAACCGGCGATCGGGCCCCCACTCCGTTGCCTGGGCCAAGGGTAAGCATGGCTACCCCTTAATTTTTCCTTTTTTTATCGTGCAGCCCTATGGGGGCTGACTGTCCGCTATGACTGAAATGCCCAAGAAAAAATCCCCGGCCCGTCCTGTCCGGGCTGATAAAAGTAAAGCCCCGAAGAAATCTCCATCACGGCCCAGTCGGGCCGAGAAACCCCGCCGTGGGGAGAGTAAGTTTCGCCGGCCCCCAGGGGGCAAATCCTCCTCTTTTTCCCGTCGTGACGACGTCCGTAAATCAGCGCCGGTAAAATCCGCGTTTCAGGATACTGACCAAGTGCAGGAGGCCCTGGATTTGCTCTATGGACACCATGCGGTGTTAGCGGCCCTAGACGGCGATCGCCAATTAAATCGAGTCTGGATCATTCCTCACCTACGCCACGATATCCGCTATCGGACCAAGCTCCAGGAAGCAAAGGCCAATGGGACAGTCATTGACGAGGTGGATAACCTGCGCCTCAATCAAATCACCCACGGCGCTAACCACCAAGGCATTGCCGCCCAAGTCGCCCCCTACCATTATTGGGAACTACCGGATCTGATCACGGACGCCAAGGCCAAAAGCAAAGCGCCGGTTTTAATCATTATTGACGGCATCACCGATCCCCATAACCTGGGGGCCATTATCCGTACCGCTGAAGCCTTCGGGGCCCATGGCATGGTGTTGCCCCAACGTCGGGTGGCGGGCATTACCTCCACCGTCATGAAAGTGGCCGCTGGAGCATTAGAACATTTCCCCGTTGCCCGGGTGGTGAATCTAAGTCGTGCGTTGGAAACCCTCAAGGAATCCGGTTTTTGGATTTACGGAACAGTGGCCGGCAAACACACTGCCCTCCATCAAACCGATATGCGGGAACCCATGGGATTGGTAATTGGGTCAGAGGGGGAAGGCCTCAGCCTCCTGACCCAACGTCATTGTGATCACTTGATTACCATTCCCCTCACCGGCAAAACCCCAAGTTTGAACGCGTCCGTTGCCGCCGCCATCAGCCTCTATGAAATTTTTCGTCAGCGGGGCTTTGATAAACAGACTTTGGAATCTGTATCTTCCGTCACTACGGAAACGGCCCCCCAGGACGTATAACTAAAGCGCTTGCTTGAAATGTAACAAAACATTTCGAGGTTCAGCGTTAAAATATCACCAGAAAAATTTACGCTCGGTTTCAGAACTCTTATGAAAGAATTGTGGCTTCGTTTCCTGTCGCTCATGGGGCTTGCCCACTGGGTTGAAATTACGACGACTTCCCCCCGTTGTACCTATTACTTTGGCCCGTTTGCGAGTCGAGCCAGTGCAGAGGATGCCCATTTTGGCTATTTGGAAGACTTGAAGGAGGAAGGGGCCCAAGGCATTCAAGTGATGATTAAACAGTGCAAACCTAGGGATTTGACCATTTTTGAAGAGGGAGAGGACGTATCCCCCCCTTTTCGCCAGATGATCTCCGTCAGTAATTAAAGATTTACTCTGCGGGTCAACGGCAGAAAACGTAGCACTGATCGCCAGTTTGTCATTTGTTAACCGGGATCGGTGCTTCAGCGTTGGAGATGTTTTGAGGGGGGAGTTAGAGGGATGGTGAACCCATTACCCCTGAACCTGAGTCAACAGATCTTTCAAAATGACAGTGTCCAAACGGGGGCCATAGGTGGTGACCACGTTTGAGGCGGCGATCGACCCTAAGGTCGCGGCTTTTTCATAGGCCATCCCGTGGGTAATGCCATACAACATACCGCCGGCATACATATCCCCGGCCCCAACGGTATCAATGGGCTGGACGGTGGGGGTGGCAATGGTGAGTAGGGTTTCGCCGTCGAACACGATGGACCCTGCTGCGCCCCGGGTAATGGCAAATTGTTTCGCAAGGGTTTTACAGTAGGCGATCGCCTGGTCGAAATCCGTCGTTTCTGCCATCTGCATTGCTTCCGCTTCGTTGGCAAACAGTAAATCAACGCCATCCCCAATCATCGCTTCTAGCCCCGGCTTAAAGAACTTCGGCATATTGGGGTCGGACAGGGATAAACAGGTTTTTACCCCGGCCCCGGCGGCGATCGCCTTAGCCTCAATGCTAGCGGCTTGGGCCGAGGGGGAGGTCACCAAGTACCCTTCGAGGTAGAGATATTCAGAGTCCTTGAGGGCATTCCAGTCCATTTCCGCCACCGATAAACTGCCGCTGATCCCCAAAAATGTATTCATGGTGCGATCGGCATCGGGGGTAATCAACACTAAGCATTTCCCCGTCACCCCCTCCCCCGCACTCTCATGGTGGGGATTGGTGGCTAAACCACAGGCATTGAGATCCTTTAAGTAAAATTCCCCTGCTTCATCTTTGCCGACTTTACACGCGTAAAATCCGGTCCCTCCCCATTGGGCGATCGCCACCATGGTATTAGCAGCGGAACCCCCACCACTTTGCTTACCCTTTTTGGACTGTAATTTGGCAATCAATTCATTTTCGCGCTCCTGTTCTACCAGGGTCATTACCCCTTTTTCAATGCCGAGGGCTTGCAGTTGCTCGGGGGTGACTTCAAATTCCATGTCCACGAGGGCGTTCCCCATGCCATATACGTTATATTTGCGACCCATTGATACCTCTATGTGACGATTGGTGAAAGTAAGGGTAATTTACGATGCCATCCTAGGGCAGAATGTTCGCCCTGACAATGCGCCTATCGCCTTCTCTTTGTATGAAATCCCTCCCAGTAACGCTATAATACCCAAAGCTTTCGTATATTTAAACTAATAATGCTCGCGGATAGAATTCAGTTCACCCAGAAACGGGGTTTTCGCAAGGTGCTCAACCAGCGTGTGGATGCCTATTTTCAACAGGCAGGGATCCCAACCCGGGATAATCCCCAAATGTATTTCAAAAGTATCACTATTGTCCTGTGGCTGTTTTCCGCCTGGGCTTTTGTCCTCTTTGCCCCTGTGCCTTTTGCGGTTCGTTTGCTCGGTTGTGTGGTGTTGGCCTTTGCCATGGCAGCCTTTTCATTTAATGTCGGTCACGATGCCAACCACAATAGTTACTCGTCTAATCCCGTAGTCAATCGTTTATTAGGGATTACCTACGATTTTATTGGTCTTTCCAGTTATCTCTGGCGGTATCGTCACAATTACTTGCACCATACCTATACGAATATTTTGGGCCATGATGTGGAAATTCACGGGGATGGCGTCGTGCGGATGTCCCCCCACCAGCCCCATTTTGGGATTTATCGGTTTCAACAGTTTTATATTTGGGTTTTATATCTCTTTATTCCGTTTTATTGGTTTCTATACGATATCTATCTCGTGTTGAGCAAGGGAAAATATCACGATCACAAAATTCCGCCGTTTAATTTAAAAGAGTTGGTACTCCTATTGGGCATCAAAGCCCTCTGGTT
>JAYKHU010000149.1:0-2634 GCA_035285105.1 Synechocystis sp. | reverse complement strand
GTGGCTAGGGAACCCAAGGCACTGGCGGCGGCGGCTTCGGCGTAGTAACTGGTTTCCCCTTTGGCTAAGCATTGACTTAAGGCGGCGTAACTTTTTTCGGTTTTAACTTGCCCTAAGGCAGCAATGATTGCCCGACGTACCTTGGGATGATCGGTTTTGAGGCCGGCGATCAATGCCTCTCCCACTTGATCGAGGTTAATACTGGCCAACTGTTCCGCGATTTCCACCTGCACGCCCCAAAAGGGATCGTTCAATAACCGTTCCCCTAAAAAGTTCACCACATCTAACCCCCCTTGTTTGGCCAAGGCGATCGCCGTGTAGATACGGGAAATGGGATCGGGATCGTGGGTGCATTGGGCTTTTAGCTCAGCGGTGGGATAGGCTAACTCGACGGTTTTGAGGAAATGATTGCCTTGATCAAAACTGATAAAGTCTGGCTTACGGGTCAGGGGAAAATAAAAGACCTGTTCTCGCTCTTTAAGTTGTAAAGGAATAATTTGGTTAGTAACCGTTTCCCCATCTAAATAATTGAAGGCGACAGGGATTTTTAAATTAAATAATTCCTTATGGGTACTCTCAGTATTCGCTTGGGTTTGGGTAATGGTTAACTGGGCTAAATTAGCTTCGCCATCCCAACTGTAACTGACCTTAAAGTCAGGATGTCCCCCTCGAAAAACATATTGATCAAACAGCCAGAGTAAATTAAAGCCCGTCGCCTTTTCGATCGCCCGGAGTAAATCAATGGTTTCCACGGTACCATGGGCGTGGTCATTGACGAAGGTGTGGATGGCTTTAAAAAATAATTCATCCCCCAACACTGCTCGAATCATATGGTACACACACGCCCCTTTTTCATAGAGGTGACGGTCATAGAGTTCGATCGCCTCGCGGTAAACATGGGTAACAATGGGGCGACGGTAGCGGGAAGTATCTTCCGCTAAATAGTTGCGGGCTTCCCCTAATAGATAGTACGCGGCATCATCTTTGCCATATTCATGATCCGTCCACAATACCTCTGCATAGGACGCCATGCCTTCTTTAATCCAAGCGTGGGACCAATGTTTGATCACCACCAAATCCCCAAACCATTGGTGGGCTAATTCATGGGCAACTAAACTTTCTGTATTGCGGTTATCCAGTGCTGCCCGTTCATCCAACAAACAGCGATCCGTTAATAAGGTAGTGGAGGTATTTTCCATGCCCCCAAAAATGAAATCTGCCACACACACTTGGTCGTAGTTGGGAAACGCGTAGGGGGAACCAAAGGTCCGATTAAAAAATTCAATCATCTGGGGGGTTTTGCCCATGCTCCGTTGTCCATCGGCCTCCCGGCCCTTTTCGACGTAGTAGCGCACCGGAATGTCGCCACACTGATCGGTTAATTCAGCAAAATCGGCGATCGCCAGGGTCATTAAATAGGTGGGATGAATTTCCGTTTGTGACCAATGAAAAACTTGCTGTTCCCCTAAATCTTTTTGCTCAATTAATGAGCCGTTGGAAATGACCCGATAGGGTTTTGCTACCTGTACCCGAATTTCTGACGTCGCTAACTGTCCTGGATAATCAAAACAGGGAAACCAATAGCGGGAATCTTCATCTTCCCCCTGGGTCCAGACTTGGACGGGTTTTTCCGGGTAATGCTCATCGGGATGGATAAAGTACAAGCCCCGGCGGGGATGTTTAACGTGATAGTGAATGTCTAGGGTGGTGGCCGACTCAGTTAAGGGTTGAAGTAAATTAATGGTTAAGGTTTCCCCGTCGTGATCAAACCGTTGGCTCACCCCCTGAATAAAGATACAATCGATAGTCATTTCCACCGCATCCAACACCAACCGCTGAATCCCTGCCCGCACAGGGGTTAAGGTGATTTTGCAACTTCCTTGAAAACAGCACTCATCAATGTCAATTTTGAGATCCAAGGCAATATGAGTAACCTGCCCAGGGCGATCGGGATTGTAGTGGGGTTTCGCACCGGGTAATTCAAAACTTTTGCGATTATTGGACTCAGTATCAAAAGTGAGAAAGGACATGCGGTTTCTTGAGGGCGTAAGGAAAATACTGTTTCAAACCATAGCGCCGAACGTCTGACCCTGACAAGGCAAAGCCCTGACAACGTAAACTTAAGGTTGACGACGCAATCTTGCTCATTCAAACTGAACCGGTAAAATCTAATATGGATTGGTGGAAAAAACTGCGGCGCAATGGTTTAGCTCGATGGGGAGCTAGCCTGCTACTTATTTTTTATTTAACAGTAATTGGGGCGGATTTTATTGCTCCCTATAATCCCTATGAGTCCCAAGTGGATGGCTCGCTGTTGCCGCCGACCCGCATTTATTGGCGTTCCCCCTCAGGAAACTTTCAAGGCCCCACCGTTTATCCCACCCGACAACTTCCTACGGATATTGAAACCGGCCAACGCCCTCTGGATGTCGATTTTAGTCAACCTTCACCGGTAAGGTTATGGGTCAAAGGCGATGCCTATCGATTGGGTCAAATTGGCCTTCCCCTGCCCCCCTCCTTTGAAATGGTGGAAATTTTTCCCGGCATTAACGGCGATCGCCATTTATTTGGCACTGTGGGCCCTGCCAAAATTAATCTTTTAGGCACCGATGAACAGGGACGGGATCAATTTAG
>JAYKHU010000148.1:0-15430 GCA_035285105.1 Synechocystis sp. | reverse complement strand
AATGCCCCGACAACAATAGGCAATAGCAGTAGGTTACTAAATTTTGTGTTAAGGGCAAAGATCAAGCAAAGCGTCAAAATCACCATTTGCCGACCCAGATATTTACCCTGTAATCGCATCGCTGAATAAATGGCGATCGCCAGGGTCATCACCACCATCAATGCACTCACCGCCACCGCAACGTCAAACGCCACTAAACCACTGTGACTACTGAAACTCGGTGCAAAAATCCATAACAGAGCAAAGATCGAGGAAAGTTGGACAGGGATTAATTTAAGAAAATCACTGTAAATCCCCAACCACATTAATAAACTACTATTGATCAATAAATAGATGAAGCGAGAACTGGCAATAACCGCCTCAAAGTGCTCTGGAAAATACATCAACACCTGATATCCCACCCCAAAGGCCGCTAACCGTAACTGGCGATGGTCACCATAATTGAGGTTCGGAATCTCCACGACGATTTGGGGAAATTGCCATGGAAAAATGAGGCTGTTAACTAATTTTAGTAACAACGGATGTTCTGGGTTAACGCCAATGCCTTGACTGTAGGCATAGGCTGCCCCAATGTAGGCGGATTCGTCGGAGGTGAGGGACGTGAGTTGGATATTAACTAGGCCAATGGCAATATAAATTAACCAAAGCAAAAAAAATAGTCGTCCTGGTTGCCGTAGCCAGGGCTTTTTCTCAGTCTGTTTAACGGTGAGCAATTTTTTGGGGGTATTCGATGGGAAAATAGGAAGATTCCCCCATTAAATCAGCTTCATTGACTTAAATAAATTCCTTATGATCAAACTGCTTAAGCAACTGCGCCGTAAAGTATTTGGCCTAGATGAACAAGAAGCTGCCCTCCACCGCGTCATTGCCGATACTAATGATTTGATCGCCATTCCCCAAAAAACCTTAGAGCAATCCCTCAGTCAGTTCCACCAAAGTTATAACCAGATGACGTTGGAAACCCTGGCTCAAAACGCACCGGATACTCTGCTCACCTGTACCATTAACCAGGTTAAGCTTAAGGTTTCTGTCAACACGCTATTGACCTATGTTCATTGCCTAGATGCCTATCCCAATATGGGGTTTTGTTATTCCGTGGAAACCCATTGTGTGGAGTGGTTAGCCCAGTTTCTTCAGAATGGTGATTGCTTTCTTGACGTGGGGGCCGCCTATGGGGTGATTAGTTTTCCCTTGGCAAAGGTGGTGGGAGACGCGGGAAAAATTTATGCCTTTGAACCGGCCCGACGCACCCGGCAGGGTTTACAGCGCTTAGTGGACGTTAATCAGTTTGAAAATATTACTGTCCTTCCCATGGCGATCGCCGATCAGGCGGGGAGTGCGGAATTTATTGAATATAGTGCTGAAAACCAATTTTCCTGGGCTACCGATACCTCCACCCTGGCCGATGGCGTCACCCCCACCATGAAGCACGAAACCTATGCGGTGGAGATCATCACCCTGGATCAATTTGTGGCGGAACAAACTATTATTCCTAAGGCGATCAAGATTGATATTGAAGGTTTTGAACTGTATGCCTTGCAGGGGGCGAAAGACCTATTACAAACGGCCAAACCCTATTTGTGCATCGATATTCACCAGGATGTCAAAACCCAGCAATCGAGCCTGATTGAGATTCAACCCTTATTAGAAAGTTGGGGTTACTCTTGCGAACTCCGTCAGCACACCCTGTTTGCTTCACCCAACGCTTAACCCTTTTTTGACTCTTTAACTTTCCCCCGACTGATGATCAAAGCCTTAAAAAAACTCCGCCGTAAACTGTTTGGGTTAGATGAGCAAGAAGCCACCACCCATCGCCTCATCCAAGAAAACCTTAACCGGGTGCATCAATCCTACAGCCGAGTTTTGATTGAAACGTTATCGCAGAATTTTCCCCAAACCTTGTTAAATTGCACCGTCAACGGTGTGCCGCTCCGGGTATCGGTGGATATTCTCAAAACCTATGCCCACTGCTTACAGGGATCGCCTAACCTGGAATTTACCTACACCGTGGAAACCCATTGTGTGGATTGGCTAGCCCAGTGGCTCAACCCTGGGGATATTTTTCTCGATGTGGGGGCGGCCTATGGGGTGATTAGTTTGCCCTTAGCTCAAAAAATTGGCCCCACTGGCCAGGTTTACGCCTTTGAACCGGCCCGCCGTACCCATCGTCAACTGCAAAAATTATTAACCGATAACGCCCTCACCAATATTACTGTCCTTCCCATGGCGATCGCCGACCAGGCGGGCAGTGCGGAATTTATTGAATACAGTGCCGAAAACCAATTTTCCTGGGCCACTGACACCTCAACCCTGGCCGATGGCGTCACCCCCACCATGAAGCATGAAACCTATGCGGTGGAGATCATCACCCTGGATCAGTTTGTGGCGGAACAGAATATTATTCCCAAGGCGATCAAAATTGATATTGAAGGTTTTGAACTGTATGCCTTGCAGGGTGCTCAAACCCTCTTAAAATCGGCGAAACCTTATCTATGTATTGATATTCACCAGGACGTAAAAACCCAGCAATCTAGTTTAATTGCCATTCAACCGTGGTTAGAGTCCTTAGGATACCGTTGCCATGTTAATCAACACACCCTTTTTGCCCAGGCGGATGATGCTTGAACAGTCCCCAGCCTCTCGAATCAGCAAAAATATCCCTGTTCAAGCTGTGGGCCCGAACAGGGATGACTGCTATGACTGCTAAGTCAATGGGAATGCTTAGCTCTCTTTAAATTTGCCGGGGTTGTCCACATCCGTGCGGGTCCAGTCGCAGGTGAATCCCTTGGTATCGGGGACAAACTGGTTCCAGGGCACAGGATCAATGGGGCCGTCCGTAGACCAAACAATGTTGAATAACCCTTCATCGTTCACTTCCCCAATCCGTACGGTTTTGGAAATGTGATGGTTGGGCATCATTTTAACGGAGCCTTCCGGGGCATCAAACTCCTGTCCGATCGCCGCAGATCGCACTTTTTCAAGATCATCCGCTGTTCCCGCTGCTTCCACCGCCGCTTTCCAGAGGTAAACGGAAATGTAAGCGGCTTCCATGGGATCGTTGGTGACGCGATCTTCCCCATACTTGGCTTTGAATGCAGCAACAAACTTAGCGTTGGCCGGGGTATCTACGGTTTGGAAATAGTTCCAAGACGCATACTGACCCAACAAATACTCTTTACCAATTTGGCGAACTTCTTCTTCCGCCACACTCACCGACATCACTGGATACTTGTCGGGGGTTAAGCCAGCGGATTGGATTTGCTTAAAGAATGCCACGTTACTGTCACCGTTCAGGGTGTTGAAGATGACCCCACCATTGGGCAATGCCTCTTTAATTTTGGTGATAATCGGGGTAACTTCCGTGTTCCCTAGGGGCAAGTAGTCTTCTCCAACGGTTTCCCCCCCTTTAGCTTTTAATTGCTCTTTAATGATGGTGTTAGCAGTGCGAGGGAACACATAGTCCGAACCCACCAAGAAGAATTGCTTGCCTTTGTTTTCTAACAACCAATCCACCGCCGGCTCAATTTGTTGGTTAGGGGCCGCCCCGGTGTAGAAGATATTTTTAGAACATTCCTGGCCTTCATATTGCACCGGGTACCACAGCATGTGGTTTTTGGCTTCAAAAACGGGCAATACCGCTTTCCGACTGGCGGAGGTCCAGCAACCAAAAACGGTTACCACCTTGTCTTGGTCGATTAACTTCGCCGCTTTCTCGGCAAACGTCGGCCAGTCAGACGCACCGTCTTCTTTTACCGCCTCAATGGGCCGGCCTAAGACACCGCCCGCCGCGTTAATTTCTGAGATCGCCAATTCCTGGGCTTCTACCACCGTCGTTTCACTGATGGCCATGGTGCCACTCAGGGAGTGGAGAATGCCTACTTTAATCGGTTCACCACTGGGGGCCGCCGCATCCGGTGCCGTTGTTGCGGTGGGTTCTGCATCCTCTCCAGTGCCGCCACCACAGGCCTTGAGCAGTATGCTGGCGCCCAGAGTTGCGGAGCCGTACAGCAAAAATTTACGTCTTCCAAAGGGATTAGTCATACGCGAAAAATTCTGACCTCGTAAAGGAACGATACTGAGTATTGTGGGTTAGTTGGTTGGAGGAGCTTTGTCGTTAAATCCGTCAAATCACTTAGAAACTTGATGAATTATTGCCTCAGACTGATTTGAGTCTAGGTATAATTAAGCATCTTAGATAGATAAGTTTCTATACTAAGAGGGAGACCCGTCTGTATTTGTAGCATGAAATACTTTTTGCGCCGGGCGCTCTTAATCAAATCTTAATCTAACTGCCAATTTGATTAAAGCGTGACAATGGCCCAGAAAAAAACCCGGTTAACTGTCGGTTAAGGCATGATTCCCTTACGATAAAAGTAGACAGACTATCGGAAGCCTTTGTGTTGTGTCGTTTCAACAATGCCTGACTAAGTCCGAATTTCCGGGAAAAATTTTCACCTTCGAGCAGGGCTTAACCCTCGTTCATCAGGATTTACCTGGGATTCCCGTGGCGGTGGTGGATGTGTGGGTAAAGGCGGGGGCGATCGCCGAACCGAGGGAATGGCCGGGAATTGCTCATTTTTTAGAGCACATGATTTTTAAAGGAACCCAACAGCTTCCCCCGGGGGTGTTTGATCAGTTGATTGAGCATCGCGGTGGTATGACCAATGCCGCCACTAGCCACGATTATGCCCATTTTTATCTGACGACGGCGGCCTCTGATTTACCGGAGACGTTACCCTATCTCGCTGAAATTTTATTGCAAGCGGCTATTCCGGATGCAGAACTGGATTATGAGCGGGAGGTGGTGTGTGATGAAATTCGGGGCAGTGATGATGATCCCGATTGGTTAGGGTTTCAATGCCTGTGTGAAATGTTATACCCCCACCATGCCTACGGGCGATCGGTGCTGGGAACCCATCAGGACGTGCAACAGTTCACGGCCCATCAGTTACGCTGTTTCCACCGCAACCATTACCAACCTGAGAATATGACGGTGGCAATGGTGGGAGATATTCGCGAAGCAGCGGCGATCGCCTACGTGGAAGAGATTTTTTCTGATTTTCCGCAGCGTTGGGATTGTCCCCCGAGGCAGTCCTCCCCCCTCACCATTCCTAAAATTCGCCAACACCGCACCCTGAAAATTCCCCAATTGGGTCCTAGTCGCCTAACCCTCGGTTGGAGCGGTCCTGGCATTGACCATTTACAGGAAAATATTGGCTTAGACATCTTGGCCGCGGTACTGGCAGGGAGTCGCTGTTCCCGGTTAGTGCAACATCTGCGGGAAGAATTGGGGATTGTGTTTGAAATTCATAGTTGTTTTTCTTTGCAACGAGACGCCAGCTTATTCACCATTAATGCCGTCTTGGCTCCCCAACAGGTTGAGCAGGTAGAAACAGAAATTTGTGCCGCCATTCATCGCCTCCACACCACCCCCATTAGTCACGGGGAACTGGCCCGGGCCCAACGAATGTTATGCCATGATTATATTTTTTCCACGGAAACCCCGGCACAACTGGCGGGCCTGTACGGCTATTACCAAACCCTAGCCCGGGCTGATGTGGCGATCGCCTATCCCCAGATGGTGCGTCAGTGCCAACCCGCTGATCTGCAACGGCTCGCCCAACGTTACCTATCCACCGAGGCCTATGCCCTGGTATTGCTTGAAGCGGCCAATTCCTCCCCCTGAAGTCTATGCGCCATCATCACTCCATTGACCGCCTCGTTCTTGATAACGGTATCACCCTCATCTGTGCAGAAAATCCAGCGGCGGATCTGGTGGCCGGCCGGATTTTTCTCAAACAGGCCGGTGCTTGCTGGGACCCAGCCATGAAAGCGGGGATTTCCCATCTCCTAGCCACCGTCATTACCAAAGGCACCCAACGGCGATCGGCCTTGGACATTGCCGAGTTTGTGGAATCCTTGGGGGCAAACCTCAGCGCGGATGCCGCCAGCGATTATTGGTCCATTAGCTTGAAAACGGTAACCAGTGATTTTTCAACGGTTTTAGGGTTAGTGGCAGAAATTTTACGCTATCCAGCCTTCCCAGAGGCAGAAATTGCCCTGGAAAAACGCCTTATTCTGCAAGCGATCCAATCCCAACGGGAACAGCCGTTTAATGTGGCTTTTCAGCAATTGCGCCAAGCGATGTATCCCGATCATCCCTACGGACAATCAATTTTGGGGGACGAAACCCTGGTGCCCAGCTTTACCCAAGGGGATTTGTGGGAATATCACCATGCCTATTTTCGTCCCGATAATTTAGTGATTAGTGTTTCGGGGCGTTTGACCCTGCCCCAGGCAACGGCTTGGGTGGAAAAGAGTTTTGGCGATTGGCAAATTCCGCCGCATTCCATTTTCTGTCCCGTCCTACCCAGTTTGCAGTCCCAACCCACCCAACAGTTAACCCCCCTAGCCACCCAACAGGCGGTGATTTTGCTCGGCTATCTGGGGGTTGGGGTTAAACATCAGGATTATGCTCCCTTAAAACTCCTAAGTACCTATTTAGGTAATGGCTTATCCAGTCGCTTATTCGTGGAATTACGGGAAAAACGGGGGTTAGCCTATGATGTATCGGCCTTTTATCCGACGCGACAGGAGTATTCCCAATTTGTGACCTATATGGGCACTGCCCCCGAAAATACGGCGATCGCCATTGAGGGATTGCAAACGGAAACGGAACGATTAGGTAACGAGGCATTGAGTGAGGAAGAATTGACCGCCGCCAAGAGTAAGTTGCTAGGCCAGTATGCCCTGGGAAAACAAACCAATGCGGAAATTGCCCATCTCTTTGGCTGGTATGAAACCCTGGGGCTAGGTATCGCCTTTGATGATCATTTCCAAGAACAAATCAAAGCCACCACCCCCGCCGACGCCCAACGGGTTGCCCAGACCTATCTCCAACAGCCCTACCTATCCGTGGTGGGTCCAGAGGAGGGATTAGGAAAAGTAACTGACTGGGCAGAACGGCGATCATCTGCAAATGTGACCGTTAGCTTATCGACCTAATCCCCTTGCCTTGGCCAGCCCCTGCTATAACAGAAATCTCCGCTGAGTTTCTAGGTAAAGCCATGACTTCCCCTTGTTTAGCCGTTGGTAGTTTGCGCCGCGTCCATCATATTGCGTTGAATGTTACCGATTTACGGCGATCGTGCCATTTTTATGGCGATATTTTAGGATTGCAACCCTTAACGGGAGACGCCATTCCCACAACCTTAAAAAACTTGGTGCAACAGGGCAAGGTCGCTAACTTTATTACCCCCGATGGTACGGTGATCGACCTCTTTTTCGAACCCGATTTATCCCCCCCCGATCCCAATCCCCTGCAACAATTTAGCCGCACCGATCACCTCGCCTTTGACATTGCCCCAGAACAATTCGAGCAGGCGATCGCCGTTTTAGAGGCCCATCAGATTTCCATTGCGGCGGGCCCGGTCACTCGTCCCACGGGTCAAGGAATTTATTTTTATGATCCCGATGGATTACAGATTGAGATTCGTTGTGATCCGCCGGAACAATAGTTCAAACGGATTTATGGGCAGCCACAATGATTGGCTTGGAGAAAAATAGTGCGAAAAGTTTTCCGTAATCCTCGGGATGCGGTTGCCCAAATGCCTTGTTATAAAGGGGGAACCCAGGGAAATCATGGGTATATTGAACCAGTCCCAAATCGACTTCTCCAGTCCCCGATAAAGGGGTCCCCCTTGATGTGAATACGTCCAATCATCCACTCCGTATTTTATTAATTGAAAATCAACTGCCCCAGGTCGCACTTCTGAAACTTTTGTTAGAGTGGCAACATTATTTCGCGGTGCAAATCCAGGTTGCGGCCAGTCTCCAAGCAGGGATTCAATACCTGAAAAATACGGTTTTTGACATTGTTTTACTGGACTTATTTTTACCGGACGGCATTGGTATCGACGGATTAATTAAAATTAAACCCTTTATCCCCCATACGCCAGTGATTGTTTTAACAACGGTGACGGATTTAAGTATGGGGCTAGCAACGTTACAACAGGGGGCAGAGGATTATCTCATTAAAGACAAACTGCAAGGGGGAGACATTGCCCGGGCTGTTATTTACGCCATGGAAAGACGGCGCATTAAACAACAACTTAACCAACAAATCGAGCGGGAAAAGTTGATGGGACGGATTTTAGAAGAAATTCGTTTGTCTTTAGATCTGTCAATCATTTTACAGACCACAGTTGAAGAAGTTCGTAAGTTTTTACAGGTAGATCGAGTCTTAATTTATCGTTGTTATTCCCATAAAACCGGCCGGGTATTAGTGGAAGCCCCCAACCAGTTATCGCCTAAGCAAACGCGGCGTCGCCAGGCGATGGTGACGAATCTTCAATACTTTTTGAAACTGGCTGCCACTGAATCCGAAACTTCCCCAACCCTACTGTCCATTACCCCGGAACTGGAGGGGGTGTTACAAACTTTGACTAATACAATCCTTACTGTGCCAATTTGGCAACATTTACCCGGGGAAGAAAAAATCCTTTGGGGACAATTAATTGCCCAGGACTTTCAAGGTACACGCCATTGGCAAGATTGGGAAATTGAATTTTTACACCATCTTAGCTCCCAGGTGGCGATCGCCATTCAGCAATCGGAATTATTTGCCAAAGTTCACTATTTAGCCAATATGGACGGCTTGACGCGCATTGCCAATCGACGGTATTTTGATCAGTTTTTAACCAAACAATGGCACGACCAAGGTAAATATCACCAATATTTAAGTTTAGTCCTATGCGATATTGATTTTTTCAAACAATATAATGATCATTATGGTCATTTAGAGGGGGATGAGTGTTTAAAAAAAGTGGCGAATATTTTACGAAAACTGACGCGGCGGGGCACAGATTTAGCGGCCCGCTATGGCGGCGAAGAATTTGCCCTAATTTTACCCCGTACCAATTTGCCAGGCTGCAATACCCTCATTCAACAGTTACAGTCCCTTTTCGCCGAGGCTAAAATTCCCCACAAAGGGTCAACGGTTAATCCCTATTTAACCCTCAGTATTGGTAGCGCAACGGTGGTTCCATCGGAGCCATTAACCCCAGAAAAATTGATTACCATGGCGGACCAAGCGCTCTATCAAGCGAAGAATTTAGGACGCAATCGTCATGTGAGCGCTTCCACCATTGGCTTAATGGCCCATATTGAAAATAAAAAACTAGTTACCATCCCCCTGGAGGCCCGGTGATGCCAGCGACTCTTACCGTTAAACTCAACCCCCTATCCCTCTCCGATGAGCAATTTTATCAACTATGTTTGGCGAATCGAGACCTACGCTTTGAACGTAATCCCCAAGGAGATTTAGTGATCATGTCACCCACTGGAGGCGAAACCAGTAACCGCAATGGCATTCTGATACTGCGCTTAGGGCTTTGGGCCGAACGGGATGGCACCGGAATTTTCTTCGATTCCTCCGGAGGCTTTAAGTTGCCCAATGGGGGCGATCGCTCGCCGGATGCGGCCTGGCTAACACGGGAACGGTGGGAGGGCTTAACCCCAGAACAACGGCGGAAATTTGTGCCCCTCTGCCCGGATTTTGTCATTGAACTGCGCTCGCCCACTGATGAGTTAAAACCGCTGCGGGAAAAAATGCAGGAATATCAGGAAAATGGTGCCCGACTAGGATGGTTAATCGATCGCCAAACTCGCACAGTGGAAATTTATCGTCCTGGCCCGGTGGTGGAAGTGTTAGAGAATCCTGAAAGCCTTAGTGGTGAGACGGTTTTACCGGGATTTGTTTTAGACCTCGCTCCCATTTGGTAACAATCAGCTTTTGCCAAAGGGTTGACCCCACCACCGCCAACATTCTTTATTAAACGGCGATCGCCATTTGAGAATTAACTGTTTTTCCCAGGCTTGTAGGGTTTTCTTCTCCGGAGGTAAATGGGGCCAAAATGCCGCCACCACTTCCACCGGATAATCATAGCGACGATGCAATTCAATGTAGTTCAAAATATAGTCTTTACAATCGTGGCTCCCCTGCCAACGGCGATCGGCACTAAGTTTGGTTTCCCCCACATAGAGCAAGAGCGGCCAGCGGCGATCCAGGATAAAGTACAAACACCCCTGATTGCTATCGTCGATCGCCTCAAGTTTATTCCCCTGTCGCCAAAACAAGGCTGTTTGTTGGGGCAACGTAAAGGGATCAATGTCGTCGGGTTGGTGCCAACTGGTGGCCGGTAAGTCAAAGAGGGCCGTTTGTTGGGGTTGGTTAATTTGCCGTTGGGATTGTTGGTAGCGGTAAATGTTTTTTTGCCACGTTTCCAGCCCTGGGCGATCAAAGTTTAATGTTGGTTCACGCGGGACTCGATAACTGGCGGGCACGTCAAATAGTTTAAGCTGCTCCACCGTTGCCCCCTACTAGGTTATGGTTTTGCATTGGGCTTGGAAGCGCAACAAATGATCACATAAAACTAACGCGACCATGGCTTCCACCATCGGGACAGCCCGGGGTAACACACAGGGATCATGGCGACCTTTGGCCGCTAAGGTTGTTTCTTCCCCTTCCTTGCTGACGGTGTTTTGTTCTTTACCAATGGTGGCGGTGGGTTTAAAGGCAATGCGCATGGTGATCGGTTCGCCGTTGCTGATCCCCCCCTGAATACCGCCGGAACGGTTAGTGCGGGTGCGCCAATTGCCCTGTTCATCTAGATAATATTCATCATTGTGTTCACTGCCCGTTAACAGTGTGCCCCCAAAGCCCGACCCAAATTCAAAGCCCTTCGTCGCCGGCAACGACATCACCGCTTTGGCTAAGTCAGCTTCTAGTTTGTCGAAAACCGGTTCCCCTAAGCCCTTAGGCGCATTGCGTACCACGCATTCCACGACGCCGCCGATGGAATCTTTTTGTTTACGGATTTGGTCAATGCGCTCAATCATAGTTTCAGCACAGGCTGAATCGGGGCAACGAACAATATTGCTTTCCACGTCCTCCAAGGTTACGGTTTGGGGATCCACCGTTGCTTCCAGGTCTTGAATCCGTTTCACATAGGCGACAATTTCCACCCCACAGAATTGGGCCAGGATCTTTTTGGCGATCACCCCAGCGGCTACCCGACCAATGGTTTCCCGGGCCGAAGACCGCCCCCCCCCTTGCCAATTACGAATGCCATATTTAGCGTCATAGGTAGCATCGGCGTGGGACGGACGATATTTTACCGCCATCTCGTCGTAATCCTGGGAACGGGCATCCTTATTCCGCACCAAAATGGCGATCGGTGTTCCCAAGGTTTGCCCTTCAAATACCCCGGATAAAATCTCACACTGATCGGCTTCGTTACGGGGCGTCGTGATTTTGCTTTGCCCTGGTCGCCGTCGATCCAAATCCCGTTGAATTTCCGCTGCAGAAATGGCTAAACGGGGCGGACAGCCATCAATAATTACCCCAACACCGCCTCCGTGGGATTCCCCAAAGGTTGTAATCCGAAATATCTGTCCGAAGCTATTACCCATGAAATATCTACTTTTGACTGACAAAGTTACGTTGGGGAAAGACTGCCACTGTCTACGCTGACGCGCGCAATCAGGGCTTCCCAGTCATTTATGGTATCTTACTGTGCTTATGCTCAACGCAGATCCCCAGGCGATCGCCGTGATTTTTTGTCCCCACTGACTGGACTGAATTGTGGGAAAATTAGCCTACATCCTGGTTTACTGCGTCCAACATTGGAGCATTGCTGTGTTTACCAAAATTCTCATTGCATTAGATTTGTCCCCTGCGGCTGAAACGGTTTTGGCAAAAGGCCTCTCCTTGGCCCAAGCTTTCAATGCTCCCTTAACCCTGCTCCATGTTTTGTCCGCTGAAGAGGAGGGCAGTCCTTTGCCTATTCCGGTCAATATGGATGAAATTTATCCAGCGATGGGGAGTGAATTAACCGTGGAGGTGTGGCAAGAACAATGGCGGACGTTTGAGCAAGAAGGGTTAGAGGTGTTGGAAGATCGCCGGCAAAAGGCATTGAATTTAGGACTGAGTTGCGAAGCTGAGCAAATTATTGGTACGCCGGGCAAAACCATCTGCCAACGGGCAAAGGAGAGGGAGGTGGATGTGATTGTGGTGGGCCATCGAGGGCGTTGGGGTCTGAGCGAGATGCTGTTAGGCAGTGTTAGCAATTATGTCTTTCACCATGCGACTTGTTGTGTTTTGGTGGTTCCCACCCCCCATTGATCCTGCTGTCGTATCCCCTCTGTGGGCATTGAAAAGCCAGACAAAAGACTCCAAAATGAGGCAGTCATTTCCGAAGCCCTACCATGCTGGCACATTCTGCCCCTTATTTGGCACTGCATATCCCCGATGGTTTTCTCAGTGCGTCCGTTTGTATCATCACTTGGGCGATCGCCGCTGGGATGTTGTGGTGGATTATTCAAACCGTCCAAAAGGATTATCAAGAACGATTAGTGCCCTTGATGGGAGTCTGTGCGGCGTTTATTTTTGCGGCCCAGATGATTAATTTTCCGGTTCCCGGCGGTACGTCAGGACACCTCCTGGGGGGAACGTTAGCGGCAATTTTATTGGGGCCCTGGGCCGGCTGTTTAGTGATGTCGGTGGTAATTACCGTCCAAGCCCTCTTTTTCCAAGATGGCGGCATTATGGTGCTGGGAGCCAATATTCTCAATATGGGGTTGGCGACGACGCTGATTAGTTTCTACGGGGTGCGATTATTACGATTTTGGCTAGGCCGTAATCGTTGGCAAGTCATGGCGATCGCCACGGGGAGTTTGGCTTGGCTGAGTGTCATGGTGGCCGCGGTTTTGACCGCCTTACAACTGGGGGCCTCTGGAACAATTCCCCTGACGGTGGCCTTACCGGTTCTTTTGCTATGGCATAGCTTAATTGGTGTCGGGGAAGCGGTGATCACAATATTGGTGGTGCAATCCCTGTGGCGGACCCGTCCCGACCTCTTCTTTGATCCCCCCCGTTTGCCCCGTTCCGTTACGTTGCCGCCGCTCTAAGGAACCCGTCCACAATGTTTACTGTCACTCCCTAGTCGATAAATCATCATGTCTAAACCGCCTCGCCCCCAGTCTTTTTCCCTGCTGATGGTTGGTCTGGGTGTTTCCCTGTTTGTGGGCGTCATTCTCTCCAGCTTTGCCAGTTCTCACCCGGACGGATTAGAACGAGTCGCTGAAGATTTAAAGTTCGATCGCCAAGCTAAAACGATGTGGACGCTCCCGGGATCACAATGGCTTGCAGACTATCAATTGAAATTTGCCCCTGAACGTCTAGCAACTCCCCTCGCCGGGGGAATTGGCACCCTGATTACCTTTGGTATTATGTGGGGAATTGGGCAAGGGTTAAAACGCCGAGCCACGGAGTCAACGGATTTCGATTAGGGTTTGTTTGAGGGTTTGGGCGACGTGATCCAACATTTCTGGGGACATTTCCGGCCAGATCGGTAAACTCAACACTTCCTGGGCTAGTTGATCACTGACAGGATTAGCCGCGTAGTGGCCGCGATAAACGGGCAAGCGATCCTGGGGGACAGGGTAATAGATCATCGTACTAATCCCCTTTGCCTTTAATTCCTTTGCTAGGTCATCCCGTTTGCCATTTAAAACCCGTAACGTGTACTGATGAAAAACATGGCCGGCGGAAATGGCGGGCACGACTAATTCCGGCACGTCAACAAAATGGTCATTGTAAGCTTGGGCCACCCGACGCCGCCCTTGGTTCCAGTCGTCTAAGTGGGGAAGTTTGACGGTTAGAATTGCTGCCTGCAACGCATCCAGGCGGGAGTTATAGCCCAGGGTTTCATTCTGATATCTGAGTTTAGACCCATGAACCCGGAGACAACGGGCCTGGTCGGCGATCGCCGGATCATTGGTGGTAATCAGGCCACCGTCACCATAGGCCCCAAGATTTTTGGTGGGAAAAAAGGAAAACGCCCCAACGTCCCCCATTGTGCCGGTATATTTCCCCTGCAAGGACTGACGAATTGCTGACGGGCAGGATTGATCACAGCCGAGGCAGTCCCCGGTATATTTCGCTCCGATCGCCTGGGCACAGTCTTCAATGATTTTTAACCCATACTCGTTGGCGATCGCCTGAATTTCGGCCATAGCTGCGGGATGGCCAAATAGATGGACGGGCATAATTGCTTTAGTGCGGGGGGTAATGAGGGAGCGAATTTTGTGGGGATCAAGATTAAATGTCTTCAAATCCACATCCACAAAGACCGGCTTAGCTCCCACATTACTAATGGATTCCGCCGTGGCAAAAAAAGAAAAGGGGGTGGTAATCACCTCATCCCCTGGTTCAATACCCAGGGCCCGCAACCCAATCATCAAGGCATCGGTACCGGAATTGACCCCGATCGCATACTTGACCCCCAGATAGTCGGCGATCGCCGTCTCAAAATCCCCTACTGTTTGCCCCAAAATAAACTGCCCCGATTCCAACACCGCATTTACCGCCTGTTGAATGTCGGTTTTAATTTGTTGATATTGGGGCTTGAGATCAAGGATGGGGATATTCATGCCACTAAAAAAATAAATAAGATTTGCCCACAGGGATAGCCACTGTTCCCCGTTGGAACACAGGGCGGCAACGCTGCTCATCAAATTCTAGGGCATCACTGACGTTGCTTTATGGAAAAAACCTAAGTTGTAATCTTCCTCGAAAGCAAAGTGGAGGATCAGGTTAAACTGCGGGGATCAAGGGCATCCCGTAATCCATCCCCCAATAGATTAAACGCCAAGACGGTCAAAATAATCAGCAATGCGGGAGGCCAAACGAGCCAAGGTTGCAGCACCAAAATTGACGCATTGGTGGCAATGGAGAGTAAATTGCCCCAACTGGGATCGGGTTGCTGAATGCCTAAACCAATCAAACTCAAAACGGATTCTGCCACAATGAACCCCGGTACGGCCAAGGTAGCGGAAATAATAATGTAACTAGCAGTTTGAGGCAAAATATGCCGCACAATTATTCGACCTGATCCGGCCCCCAACGCTTTAGCGGCTTGGACATACTCCTGTTCTTTGAGGGAAAGCACTTGACCCCGAATCACCCGCGCCAGCCCCGACCAACTAATAAACGACGTGATCACCACAATGAGGAAAAACCGTTGGGCACTGCTCAACCCCGGGGGCAACACCGCCGCCAAGGCCACTAATAGATAAATGCCAGGGATGGTCATTAAGACTTCCACTAAACGCATCAATAGGGCATCGATCCAACCGCCAAAATAGCCCGCGATCCCCCCCACCAGCATCCCCAAAGGGAAGGAAATCACAATCCCCACTAACCCAATAAATAAACTAATGCGCCCACCAAAAACGAGGCGACTAAATTGATCCCGTCCCTGTTCATCGGTGCCTAAAAGATTAATTTTGGCAGGGCCCACAGTGCCAAATAAATGGCGATCGCCGTTAATGCCGGGAAAAATTTCCACCATTTCAAAGGAGGGGGGCA
>JAYKHU010000147.1:0-10908 GCA_035285105.1 Synechocystis sp. | reverse complement strand
CGGTGAACGGCGAAGTGGCGGTGTTGGTGAATGATAATTCCGCCGGTAATGACAAAATCATTGTCACCGCAGACATTAATACCATTCAGGATTTAAAAGGCAAAAAAGTGGCGATCGAAGAAGGGGTCGTCGATGATTTCTTGTTGAGTTTAGCCCTGGAACGGGAAGGCATGAGTCGGGATGATGTGATCATTGAACCCTTGGAAACCGGAGCAGCAGCGGCGGCCTTTGCGGCGGGTAAAGCGGATGCGGTGGGAGCCTTTCCGCCCTTTTGGTTAACGGCCTTGAAACGGGAAGGATCGAAGGAATTAATTAGCTCCAAGGAATTTCCGGGGGCCATTCCTGATCTGTTAGTGGTGACCGAAAAACTGATTCAGGAAAAACCGGAACAGGTGCAAGGGTTAGTCAACACCTGGTTTGATATCCGCAAGTTTATGGCGGAAAACCCAGAAAAGTCCGATGAAATTATGGCCAAACGGGCGGGGGTCAGCCAAGAAGATTTGCAACTGTTTAAAGAAGGTACAGAGTTTTTTACCCTGGAACAAAATTTAGAAGCCTTTAGCCCTGGGGACACCATGGCACACATGCCCTTTGCGGCGCAAAAAATGACGGATTTCATGATCAAAGTGGGCTTTATTCAAGACGCACCAGATTTGACCAAAATCCTGGATGATCAGTTTGTGAAAACCCTGGCAGGCCAAGCTTAATCTGTCGCCAATCTATTAGTAATCGGAGGGGAATTGACGCCATTTTGTCGGTCTTAAATTCCCCAATATTATGCCCGTTGCTCCCGATTCGTTATCAACCCAACCCCCTAAGCAGACCCTAAAACCCACAATTTTTTGGCACATTGGGGATACCATTCCCGGTGCGCTCAAGTGGTCACTGATGTCCCTTTCCATTATTGTGCCCTTGGTGTTGTGGGCGGGGATTTCCGCTTTACCCATGGTGGATGACATTTTCCTCCCTTCCCCTTGGGCCGTTGTGCAAGCATTGTGGAGTCTGTTAGACCAAGGGGTTTTAATTAAAGACGCCGTTACCAGCTTTGGGCGAGTCGTCGGGGGATTTTTCCTCGGTGGCTTGGTTGCCATTCCCTTGGGCATTTTGATGGGGACTTTTCCCAGTATTCGCAGTTTAATGGAACCGATTATTGGGGTGGTGCGTTATATGCCGGCTCCGGCCTTTATTCCTTTATTAATTATTTATTTGGGCATTGATGAAGCGTCCAAAATTATGCTGATCTTTATTGGCACAATTTTCTTTAATACCTTGATGATTATGGATGCGGTGAAGTTCATCCCCAAGGAATTAATTGAAGTGACCTATACGTTGGGAGGAAACCGACCTCAGGTGTTATTTAAAGTGATTACCCCCTATGTGATTCCCAATATTCTGGATGCCTTTCGCATCAACATGGCGGCGGCCTGGAACTTGGTCGTGGTGGCGGAATTGGTGGCAGCGGATAACGGCTTGGGCAAACGAATTTTGTTGGCGCAGAAGTTTTTAAAAACCGATGAAATTTTTGCCTGTTTGATTGTGCTGGGTCTCATCGGTTTTGCCTTAGATTTATCCTTTCGCCTTTTGGTCAATATCACCTGTAAATGGTCGGTGGAACAATAGTCATTCCTTTATCTTGCAATATGAATTTTTTGTCACTTCTTTGTTTTAATCACCATGCATTTAGAAATCACGAATTTAAACAAGATTTTTTCGAGTAAACGGGGCGATGTGGTTGCCCTGAAAGATATTAATTTACACATCGAAACCGGAGAGTTTGTCTGTGCGGTGGGGGCGTCGGGATCGGGAAAATCGACGTTATTACGACTGATTGCGGGGCTTGATACGTTAACCACCGGCAGCATTAAAGTCGATGGGACGGAGGTCACAGGGCCAGGGGCCGACCGGGGCATGGTGTTTCAACATTACAGTTTGTTTCCCTGGATGACAGTGCAGGAAAATGTGGAATTTGGGCTGAAATTACAGGGCTGCTCCCAAAAAGAACGGTTTGAGACCGCAAGTTACTACCTGGATGTAGTCGGTTTAATCAATTTTGCCCAAGCCTTTCCCCGGGAACTTTCAGGGGGAATGAAACAACGGGTGGCGATCGCCAGATCCTTAGCCTGCCATCCCAAGGTGTTGCTGATGGACGAACCCTTTGGGGCGTTGGATATCCAAACCAAGGAGCGAATGCACGAATATTTGATTGATATCTGGCAGCGGCTCCAGTGCAGCATTCTAATGATTACCCATGATGTGGATGAGGCGGTGTTCCTCGCCCAACGGGTTTACGTGTTGAGTGCCCGCCCCGGCACCATTCAGCGGGAAATATCCATTGACCTACCCGGCGATCGCACTTACAAAATTAAGCGCCAACCGGAATTTTTAGCCTATAGTGACGAAATTTCCCAACTCTTACGGGGCAGCGGGGCCGGGGACGAGGAGAGTCCATAATCCCTACAGCGGCCAATTAGCTCAACAAATTGCCAGCCCTACACCTATCCCATTCTTGCCTCCAGCCAATGGGCGATCGCCGGTGGCAGATCCCGTTGCACCTTACCACTTACATACATACCAATGTGGCCGACAGGGAAGGATTGCACCGTATAATCACTATTTTCCGGCAAATAATCCCCTAACGCGGTGGAGGATTGGGGGGCAACCAGATGATCCTTTTCCGCATATAAATTCAAGATGGGCATGGTTAAATTTTGCAAATCTACCCGGCGATCGCCGATCATCACCTCCCCTTTAACCAGCTTATTTTGTTGATAGAAATCCTTGAGGAACTGGCGATAGGTTTCCCCCGCTTGATCGGGACTATCAAAAATCCATTTTTCCATGCGGAGGAAATTTAATAACTTATCCTCATTCTCCATAATGTCCGGCACACTCAGATATTTTTGATACCCCAATTGCAAGGGCTTTAACATCACAAATTCTAAGTTTAAATAGTCCCCGGGAATATTGCCCATGGCATCCACCATCAGATCTATATCCACTGCTTCCGAGCCGAGGGAACAGCCGCCCCGAGCATTCAGTAATGTTCCCGGTTGATCGAAGTCAATGGGGGCCACCATCACCACTAAATTTTTCACTTTTTCAGGGAACAAGGCTGCATAACACACACTAAACGTTCCCCCTTGGCACACCCCCAATAAATTAACGTTGTCTTGCTGATGCCGTTGCCGAATCGCATCCACACAATTATCTAAATAGCCGGCAATGTAATCTTCTAGGGTTAACCACCGGTCTGCTTTGGTGGGATAGCCCCAGTCAATGAGATAAACATCAAGGCCTAACTTGAGCAAATTAGCCACCAATGACCGTCCCGCTTGTAAATCCACCATGTAGGGACGATTGACCAAAGCGTAAACAATTAAGATGGGAATCGGGAGGGGATTTTCCACCACGGGGGTGTAGCGATAGAGGACAATTTTATCTTCTTGATAAACTGCTTCTTTGGCACTGAACCCCACTTGAATATCGTCTTCGTTCAAGTCCCGGAGATTCTCCATCCCCGCTAGCATTTTTTGCGTTAATTCCAAGGTTTCGTGAAGATTATCTTCTAGACCCATTTGAGCAAGAAAAGGCAACATAATTCTCAACCAGTGAATAGTAAACAGGGATAAAAACATTAACGATGATGGCAGCCATTACGCCGGGGGCGTTTCGTATTGTGCTAGGCGCTTTTTCAGTTGCTTCATTTCCTTCCGTAATTGATAAATCGTTTGATGAATTTCATCCACTTCGGAACGGGTGGGTAAATTAAAGGTTTTCAGCCATTCTTCTAGGAGCGCTTGCTGTTGAATGCGGTAGCGATTGAGGGCATTAATAAACCGTCCCCGAATCTTGAGATTGTTTTCTTGACAAAAGGCGTCTTCAAATACCTGATCAGCGGCGATCGCCCAGACCTGTTGAAATTCGCGCCAGGTTTTAATGGGTTGATTCTGCTGTGTCCGTTCCACCAGTTGTTCCATCAACGCCACCAGGCCCCGATATTGAATATCCGCTTCTAATAATTGGTAATCAGCCATGGCACGATATAGAGTGACCCAATCATCAAAGGTGCGTAATAATTGACCGTTGATTTCCCGACTGGGGCCCAGTAACGGCGATTGCATCAAGCTACCGAGGTTTTTACCGTAGAGTGCATCCCAATAAAGAGTGTTCAGTTCTACCCAAGATTGAACGCCATTGTTCGGCAGTTGGCTAAGGGGAGCTAAACTGCTCTGCCAGGTTGATAGCCACAGTTGGGAAAATTTCTGCACTTCCTTGAGGTAATACTGCCAGAGGTTGTCGAGATCCCCTTGGACGGTTTGGGTACTGGCGGTGTAGGTTTGAATTTGTTGTTGTAACTGCTGAAGGTAGGTCTGGATCGCCGGAGTCCCTTGGGTGGGATGGGTCAACTGGGGCCACAGGCTCTGCCACATATCAAAGGACTGTTTGAGCAGTTGGCCATAGAATTGTTGAGACTGTAAAAATTGCTGAGGTAAGGATTCAAACCCGGGAACCGCGTTAGTACTGCCTGGGGCGTTAATCCCTTTTTCCATCAGTTCAAACCAGTTTTTCCACGCTTGGGTACTAGACTCAATCCAGAATTGACTCAAAGGAGTCATCATCTCTGCCCAGGTTTTATTGCTCGTTTCCATGATCTAAAATTCCACCTCATGACTGGCCACTAACTGAATTATGGCTCAGGTTTCTGAAGTGGAATCAACAAGTTTGTCTAGACTACGGTGGGAGGCATTCCCTCCGCCCGGGAGTTAAACGTTCCCCCCTTAAGAGACTTATTTTTGAACACTGACCCCCCGCCAAAAGGCGACATAACCTTTGATATTTTGCGCTTTTTCCTTGGGATCCGGGTAATACCACGCCGCATCCTTGTTTTCTTGCCCATTTACCACCACGGTGTAATAGCTGGCAGTTCCTTTCCAAAAACAGGTCGTGTGGGTATTGCTGTCTTGAAAATATTGGCGATCGATGGCGTCAGGAGGAAAATACACGTTGCCTTCCACCAGTTCACACTGATCACTTTCGGCGAGGGTGACGCCATTCCAGGTTGCTTTGGCCATGGTAAAGAAAAATACAGTAAACGTTCCGTATTATACCGTTGGATCAAAGACTCAAGACGTTTTAGATTAGGCCATATTGCTTTGCATTGCCCAACGGGCGAGTTCTGTACGGTTATGCAAACTGGTTTTGTTGAGCATATTGGAAACGTGACTTTCGATGGTGCGCTGACTCACTTTTAATTTCTCGGCAATTTCTCGATTCGACATCCCTTGGGCGACCAGTTGCACCACTTTCGTTTCGGTGGGGGTCAGTTCCACATTGCTGGGGACTTGAATGCGGGGACTGTCATCGAGGGGACGATTCTGATGACCCATCAGTCGATTGGCTTGACGGAGGGACGATTCCACCTGGGCCGCCAATTCCTCCGGTTCAAAGGGTTTGACCATGTAAACATCTGCGCCATTGTTAAGACCTTTAACCCGGTCTTGGCTCTGACCTTTGGCGGACAGGAACATCACCGGAATCCAGCTTGTCCGCGCATCTGCCCTCACCTGATTGATAAAGGTATAGCCATCCATCTCCGGCATCATGATGTCGCAAATAATCATGTCCGGGGTTTCTTTGGTTAAGCTATCCAAAGCCTCGCGCCCATTGCCAGCCGTACTTACCTGATAGCCTTGAAACTCTAAATAATCCTTGACCAAAAGAATTAAGTTGGGATCATCATCTACTAGCAGCAAGCGATGACTGTCTTTGGGCTGGTTCATGATCGCATTTACTCCCCATATTGCGGTGTGTTGAGGGCATCAAGATTAGAGTCTTTATTCCCATTCAAGATCATTTATCAATAATACTCAATGGATGGATAGCTTTGGCCCTGTTGGTGATTCGTGACCCCTCAATTCTCTTTTTGCTGGTCAGCTTGGGGGAGAGCATAGCTAAAAAAACGGTAGGCTTCAACCGGCTGATTATTCAAAATATGGTCTTGTAAAATTTGCTCGATCGCCGTGGGGGTAACGTTACGATACCAAACCCCGTCGGGGTAGACCAGGAGGATGGGGCCCTGCTGACAGACCCGTAAACAGTTGGCTTTGGTGCGAAACACGCTAATCTCCTGGCTGGCTTGGGCAGAATCAATTCCCAGTTCTGTTAGCCGCCGTTTGAGGTAGTCCCAACTGGCCAAGCTATCTTCCTTAGAACAGCATTTGGGTTTGGTTTGGTCGCAACACAGAAATAGATGGCGTTGGATGCGACCAATCCCCAGGCGATCGCAGCTTTGGGCCAGGGTTTCAGGGGGAGATGCCGGGGTTGGTTTCGGGGTTGGGTCCATCACAGTTATGGTAGGGAGATGATGTCAACTGGCGATCGCCGTGGGGAGTTAAAACCCCAGAGCTACTTCCGTATTGGGGGTGTATTTCAGCAAAATCCCATCCTGACCCAACACAAACCCTTTTTCTGGGCTAAGAAAAACCACCCGGTATAGGTTCGCCGGAATATTTTCCACCGCCGTGTCCTTCGCCCAGGTTTGGCCACCATCCTGGCTCATCAATAAATTACCGCTGGCCCCTGCCACCCAGACTTCCTCCGGGGTACGGAAGGATAAATCTAACAAGCCCCAACTGCCTTTATCCTGGGGAGAAATCACATCCCCCCATTCCTCCGCATCGGGGTCAGTGCTAAATTGCAGTTGACCGCCCCGGGCCAGTAACCACAACTGACCATCCTGGCCATAACCCATGGTTTGCAAGCGGCGAGAAGAATTGCGGTTGTGGGGAGTCCATTCCGATTGACCAGGGGTCCAAGTGGAATAAAAATTTCCCCTGGCCGACACCGCCACATAGCGGCCATCTGGCGATCGTTGAATAGTCCGTGCGACCCCCACAGCGCCTTCCACCAGCGCTTTCCAATTTTGTCCCCCGTTGGTGGTTTTATAGATTGCCCCTAAATCGGTAATCATTTCCGCTGTCTGGGGGGCCAACGCCAGAATACTGTAGGGAGCGCCGGGCAGTTTTTCACTCAAGGGAATCCGCGCCCAAGTGTCGCCACCGTCAGTGGTGTGGAGCAAAATGGAGGGTTTCCCCGTGATCCAGCCCTCATCGCCGGAAAAACTCACGGCGGAAAAACTGGCCTTTTCCTCGCCTAAATCAATGACTTTTTGTTCCCAGGTGTCGCCGCCATCGGTGGTTTCAAAAATGGTTTCCTTGGTCCCCACCAGCCAACCGTGGTTGGGATCGGCGGTGAAGGCGATATCAGCAAAGGTTGAGTCCGTTTCTAACACAATCTCCTGCCAAGGATTAAAACTGAGATCGGGAACGTGACTACAGCTAATACAGAACAGGGAAATAATGGCAACGAGGGCGAGTCGTTTAAGCGTTAAGCCAAGGGAGTTAAAAGGCATTGGTAACAAGGAAGGAATGACAACGGAGAATCGATGGGGCAAAGTTTGCAGGCAGCGCCAAGATCAATATCTTGCACCTAGCCCATGCCGTAGAGACTGATGAAAAAGAGAAAAATTACAAATAAACTGCCAAAAATGAGCAGATTTTTTTTACCACTGCTCATGCGATTGAAACCGAATCCATAGTTCAAGTTTTCGGCAAATCCAGAGGGGGCATCGGTTTCCCCCGTACTCATGAATAAATTGCGAGGAGCACTGCACACAGGACATCGCCAGTTAACGGGTAGGGCTTCAAAGGGAGTACCAGGCGGAATTTTACTCCGCTCATCCCCTTTGGTGGGAATGTAAACGTATCCGCAGGCGCGACATTCGTAGTTGGGAGACGCCAACTCTGCCAAGGTCTTTTCTGGGGGACGATCAGTCATTGCGGGTCTGGGGGAACATTTAAGCAATCTTTGTTACAAATTATGACATCTAACGCGACGTTGTCTTTCCACACCCATAGGTTAAAGTGTGAAATAGTAAAAAAAAAATTAAGACCTCGATCGCCATACCATTCAACATGCACATCAGTGAACTCACCCACCCCAACCAGTTAAACGGGTTATCCATCCGCGAATTGGAAGAAATTGCGCGCCAGATTAGAGAAAAACATTTGCAGACGGTGGCGACCAGCGGGGGTCATCTGGGACCAGGCTTGGGGGTAGTAGAACTGACTGTGGCCCTCTATTCCACCCTAGATTTGGACAAAGACCGGGTGATTTGGGACGTGGGACACCAAGCCTATCCCCACAAAATGTTAACGGGGCGGTACCACGACTTCCATACCCTACGGCAAAAGGACGGCATTGCCGGTTATCTCAAACGCAGTGAAAGTCACTTTGACCATTTTGGGGCCGGCCACGCCTCCACCAGTATTTCCGCCGGTTTAGGGATGGCCTTAGCCCGGGATGCTAAAGGGGAAAACTTCAAAGTCGTTTCCATTATTGGTGACGGAGCCTTAACCGGAGGCATGGCCCTAGAAGCCATTAACCATGCTGGCCATTTGCCCCACACCAACTTAATGGTGATTTTGAATGACAACGAAATGTCCATTTCCCCTAATGTGGGGGCAATTTCCCGTTACTTAAACAAAGTCCGCCTCAATCCCGCTGTTCAGAACTTAGCGGACAACTTGGAAGAACAGTTCAAACATTTACCGTTCTTTGGGGAATCCCTCAGTCCGGAAATGGAACGGGTCAGGGAAGGGATGAAACGGTTAGCGGTTCCTAAGGTGGGGGCTGTTATCGAGGAATTAGGGTTTAAATATTTTGGCCCCATCGACGGTCATAACCTCGAAGAATTAATTCAAACCTTTAAGCAGGCGGAAAACGTCCATGGGCCGGTGTTTGTCCATGTGGCTACCACCAAAGGCAAGGGCTATGATCTTGCAGAAAAAGATCAAGTGGGTTACCACGCCCAAAGTCCCTTTAACCTCTCCACGGGGAAAGCCTATCCCTCCAACAAACCCAAGCCCCCCAGCTATGCCAAGGTGTTTGCCCATACGTTAACTACGTTGGCTAAGGACAATCCAAAAATTGTTGGCATTACCGCCGCCATGGCCACAGGAACGGGCTTAGATAAACTGCACGCCAAGTTGCCCAAACAATATATTGATGTGGGCATTGCCGAACAACATGCGGTGACCCTGGCGGCGGGGTTAGCCTGTGAAGGCATGCGTCCCGTGGCCGCTATTTATTCCACCTTTTTGCAACGGGGTTACGACCAAATCATCCACGATGTTTGCATCCAAAAACTCCCCGTCTTCTTCTGCTTAGACCGGGCGGGCATTGTGGGGGCTGACGGGCCGACCCACCAGGGGATGTATGACGTTGCCTACCTACGTTGTATTCCCAACATCGTGGTCATGGCACCCAAGGATGAAGCGGAACTCCAACAGATGCTGGTCACCGGCGTTAATTACACCGACGGGGCGATCGCCATGCGCTATCCCCGGGGCAATGGCATTGGGGTTCCCTTAATGGAAGAAGGTTGGGAGCCGGTGGAAATTGGCAAAGCAGAAATTCTACGCTCCGGCGATGATGTGTTGCTCTTGGGCTATGGAGCAATGGTTTATCCCGCGTTGCAAACTGCCGAATTGCTCCATGAACATGGCGTAGAAGCCACTGTGGTCAATGCCCGCTTTGTCAAACCCTTAGATACGGATTTGATTTTGCCCTTGGCCCAGCGCATTGGCAAAGTGGTCACCATGGAGGAAGGGTGCTTGATGGGAGGCTTTGGTTCCGCTGTGGCTGAGGCGTTCATGGACAATGACGTGTTGGTTTCCCTCAAACGCTTTGGCGTTCCCGATATTCTGGTGGACCATGCCCAACCCAATGAATCAAAAGTAGATTTAGGGTTAACCCCAGCCCAGATGGCAGAATCCATTTTGGCCACCTTTGCCCCCCAAAAAGCCCCGGCATCAGTGGGGAGTTAAGCTAAGCCAACTGCCACGTTAAGGTTTGACCGGCCCCCAACGGCACTAGCCCAGACCCTGGAAACGGAATTTCCTCGGGCACCCGCCAGGGGGTTTTCGTTAACGTCAACGTCTCGGTATTGCGGGGCAACTGATAAAAATCAGGGCCATAAAAACTGGCAAAGGCTTCCAGCTTATCCAGCGCATCGACACTCTCAAACGCTTCCGCATACAGTGCCAAAGCATGGAGGGCGGAATAACACCCTGCACACCCACAGTCACTTTCCTTGCGATCACGGGCGTGGGGGGCGCTGTCGGTACCGAGGAAAAATTTAGGATTCCCCGATGTCGCGGCCTGCAACAGGGCAGAACGATGTACTTCCCGCTTTAACACTGGCAAACAATAATAATGGGGACGCAGCCCCCCTTGGAACAAACTATTGCGGTTAAACAATAAATGTTGTGGGGTAATCGTTGCCGCCGTCTTTTCAGTAGCCAGGACGTACTGTACCGCATCTGCGGTGGTGATGTGTTCTAGGACAATCCGCAACCGGGGAAATCGCTGCCGGAGAGGTATTAACTGTTGCTCAATAAATGCCTTTTCGCGGTCAAAAACATCAATCCCCGGATCAGTCACTTCCCCGTGTAACAGCAACGGCAGATCTCCCGTCTGCATGGCGTCAAAAACGGCATCACAATTACGAATATTTGTTACCCCAAAGTCAGAATTCGTCGTGGCCCCGGCGGGATAGTACTTAACCGCTTTCACAAACTGAGAGGCGATCGCCGCAGTAATGTCTTCAGGACGGGTATTGTCAGTCAAGTACAGGGTCATCAGTGGCTCAAACCGTTGACCCGGGGGAACAGCGGCTAAAATACGCTCCCGGTACGCTGCCGCATCCGCCACCGATCGCACCGGGGGTTTCAGATTAGGCATGATAATGGCGCGGGCAAATTGACGCACAGTATGGGGCAGAACGGCGTTTAATACCTCACCATCACGGAGATGGAGGTGCCAATCGTCAGGTTGGGTCAGGGTAAG
>JAYKHU010000146.1:0-4690 GCA_035285105.1 Synechocystis sp. | reverse complement strand
GACACCACAATGCGTTGAATGGGTTGAATCCGGTGCAGCGGGTAAATGGCCACCCCCATCAAAATGGTGGTGCAATTGGGATTGGCAATAATGCCTTGATGGGTTGCCGCCGCTTCAGCGTTAATTTCCGGCACCACGAGGGGCACATCGGACTGCATCCGGAAGGCGCTGGAGTTATCCACCATCACGGCCCCCGCCGCTTTAATGGTGTCTGCCCAGGCTTTAGAGGTGCCCCCCCCGGCCGAGGCAAGGACTAAATCGCAATTTTTAAACGAACTGGCTTCAACCGCTTGAACTGTCAGGTTTTCACCGCGGAATTGAAGGAGCTTACCAGCGGAACGGGGAGAAGATAGGAGGGTCAAATCCGCCAAGGGAAATTGACGACTTTCCAACAATTCTAATAATTCAGTGCCCACGGCACCTGTCGCGCCCAGAATGGCGACTCGTATCGGTGATGGCAACGGTTACTCCTCCGGTAACAAGATTATATCGAGAGAGATTCTTTTCTCTGAGGACGGCAATATCGCTCGGCTTATACTATTATCAATTAGGTTGACCGCAAACAATCGCGCCCAATTACAGCGTTGCGGCGAAGACCAGGAAAATTGCTTCCAAACAGGTGTCATTAGAATAGCATAGGTCGAGGATCGCGCAAGCCTATCAGACGATCTGTCCACCGCCTCCGGGTCTGTTGCTATCTGATGTCTGCCCCCTAGTTGTTTCACCATCGAGATTCCCTATCAATGAAAGTTACCCAGGAAAAATTGCCCGATAGCCAAATTGGCTTAGAAATTGAAATTCCTGCCGAATCCACCAAAAAAGTTTACGAGAACGTTGTTAATAAGTTAGCCCGGAGCGTTAATATTCCTGGTTTTCGTCGGGGGAAGGTTCCCCGGGCCATTGTGGTGCAGCGATTGGGGCAGGATTATATCAAAGCGACTGCCATTGAAGAATTACTGGATAGCAGCATCAAAGCGGCGGTAAAGCAAGAAGAATTGCCCATTATCGGGAATTTTAACCTGCGCTCCGACATGGACAGTTTACTGCAAACCTTCGAGCCCAATGCCCCCTTAATCGTGAGTGTGGCCGCGGATATTTTCCCCGCCGCGGAGTATGAACCGGATAGCTATAAAACCCTCTCTGTGCAAGCGGAGGAGATTGCCTACGACCCCAAAGCCGTTGATGAGTGGCTGAGCGAAGAACAGAAAAAGCGGGCTACTTTAGTCCCGGTGGAAGACCGCCCCGCAGCGATGGGAGATTTGGCGATCGTTGATTATCGCGCCTTCACTGTCCAAGGGGATGGTACGGCCGGTGACCCCATTGAAGAGGTGGCAGGGACAGACTTTAACGTCCAGCTAGAAGAGGGACGCTTCGTTGCAGGCATTGTGGAAGGCATTGTCGGCATGGCCCTAGAGGAAACCAAACAAATTCCCGTCGTTTTTCCCGGAGACTATCCCCTGGAAACGGTGGCCGGGAATGATGTGCTGTTTGAAATCACCGTTAAGGACATTAAGTTCCAAGAGTTACCGGAACTCGATGATGATTTTGCTGAAGACGTCAGTGACTTTGAAACGATCGCCGAATTGCGTGAGGATTTAGAGAAGCAATTTCAAGAGCAGGTACAACAACGCACCGACGTCAATATCAAGGGGGCTATTAAAAAAGCATTAGGTGAGGTTTTCACCGGCAGCCTGCCGGAAACCCTAATTAAACAAGAATGTGAGCGCCTGGTGGCCCAAACCGCTCGGGAATTGGAAGAAATGGGCTTGGATTTGTCCCAACTGTTTCAACAGGGCGATGACATGCTCCAAACCCTCAAAGATAATGCCCGCCCCGAGGCGATCGCCAACCTAAAAAGTCAGGTAATGGTCACGGAAATCGCCACCCAGGAAAAGCTGGAACCCACGGAAGAAGAGATTGAAGCCAAATGTGCTGAACTCCGGGAGCAATTCAAAGGGCAAAAAATTGATGCCGATCGCCTGACCGATTACGTGTCTTCCCTGCTTTTAGAAGACAAAGTCCTCACCTGGCTCAAGGATATTGTGACAGTGGAGTTGGTTCCGGAAGGCAGTCTGACCCCAACGGAGGAAGGGGAAGACACGTCCGAGGCAGAGGAAGAAACCGGAGACACGGTGACAGTGGAGTCCACTGAAATTGACGAATAATTCACGGATTCCCTTGCCCCCTACTATGCCGATGGCGTTGACTCTGACAAACTGTTGAGAGTAGGGGCGGGCAAGGGATAGGATATCTTCCCCAAGTGTGCCTAACATTTACGTCATAATTGGGGAGGCATCTGAAAAAATCCTCAAAATTGTCTACCCTAGGGGCGGAAGAAAAATCAATCCCCCTCAACCCCAATTTAGTGAGTTAAAGTTTAAACCTATGGTTGACTCCCGTTCTGCCTACCGTTCCCCTGTCAGCTCAGCTCAAACCGATATCCGCAGCGTTGTTCCCATGGTGGTGGAACAATCGGGGATGGGGGAACGGGCTTTTGATATTTACTCCCGTCTCCTGCGCGAACGAATTATCTTTCTGGGGACGCCCGTGGATGACCAAGTGGCCGATTCCATCGTGGCCCAACTCCTCTTTTTGGATGCAGAAGACCCCGAAAAAGACATCCAGCTTTACATTAATTCTCCCGGGGGGTCAGTGTATGCAGGGTTAGCCATCTATGACACCATGCAGCAGATTCGCCCCGATGTGGTAACCATTTGTTTTGGCCTCGCCGCTAGCATGGGCGCATTTTTGTTAGCTGGCGGTGCGAAAGGTAAGCGGATGTCTTTACCCAGTTCGCGGATCATGATTCACCAACCCCTAGGGGGTGCCCAAGGGCAAGCGGTGGAAATTGAGATCCAAGCCCGGGAAATCCTTTACATTAAAAGTCGGTTGAATACCATGTTGGCGGAGCACACCGGTCAACCGCTGGAGCGACTTGCTGAAGATACCGAAAGGGACTTTTTCATGTCTGCCGCCGAAGCCAAGGACTATGGCTTGATTGACCAAGTCATTTCCCGTCCTAACTTACCCGATCCCAGCACGCCCGTTACTTCCCTCGGTTAGTCCCATGCCTAAATACGACGCTCATCTAAAATGTTCTTTCTGTGGAAAATCCCAGGAGCAAGTTCGCAAATTAATCGCCGGGCCGGGGGTTTATATCTGCGATGAATGCGTTGAATTGTGCAACGACATTTTAGATGAAGAGTTGTTAGATGTGCCGAGCGCGGCGGCCTCCGACCGGGATCGCCACGGGCAGAAACCTCAAAAGTCCAATAAACCCCGCAAACGGCTAACCCTAGAAGAACTGCCCAAACCCACCCAGATCAAGCAACACCTAGATGATTATGTGATTGGTCAGGACGATGCCAAAAAAGTCCTTTCCGTGGCGGTGTATAACCACTACAAACGGTTAAATCTGTTAGAGCAGAACCAAGATCGCGGCTTGAAGGATTCCGTTGAGCTGCAAAAATCCAATATTTTACTGGTGGGGCCGACGGGATCCGGCAAAACCCTGTTGGCTCAAACCCTCGCCAAAATTCTGGATGTCCCCTTTGCGGTGGCCGACGCCACTACATTAACCGAGGCGGGGTATGTGGGGGAAGATGTGGAAAATATTCTGTTGCGGCTCTTACAGGTGGCCGATTTAGATGTGGAAGAAGCCCAGCGTGGCATTATTTACATTGACGAGATTGATAAAATTGCCCGTAAAAGTGAAAATCCCTCCATTACCCGGGACGTGTCAGGGGAAGGGGTACAGCAGGCATTATTGAAAATGCTCGAAGGGACGATCGCCAATGTGCCCCCCCAGGGCGGTCGTAAGCACCCTTACCAAGATTGCATTCAAATTGATACCAGTAATATTCTATTTATTTGCGGCGGAGCCTTTGTGGGACTAGACCGGGTGATTGAACAACGGTTTGGCAAAAAATCCATGGGCTTTATCCGCCCCGGGGAAGGGCAGAGCAAAGAAAAACGAACAGCGGACATTCTCAAGCAGGCGGAACCGGATGATTTAGTGAAATTTGGCATGATTCCCGAATTTGTGGGGCGGATTCCCGTGATGGCCTGTTTAAATCCCTTGGATGAGGAGACCCTGATCGCCATTCTCACCCAACCCCGCAATGCCATTGTGAAGCAATACCAAGCGTTACTGGGCATGGATCATGTGAAACTAGATTTCAAACCCGATGCGGTTAGGGCGATCGCCACGGAGGCCTATCGACGCAAAACTGGGGCCCGGGCCCTGCGGGGTATCGTGGAAGAATTAATGTTGGATGTGATGTATGAATTGCCGTCCCGGGAAGATTTGACCCATTGCTTAATTACCCGGGAAATGGTGGAAAAACGCTCCACGGCTGAGTTGCTATTACACCCGTCGTCCCTCCCCAAACCGGAATCGGCCTAGGGGTTTTACCCAAGATAGCGTTGGTAGATAGGGGAATTCCACCAAAAGGATGGCTAAAGCTCGAACTAAATTTGTGTGTAGTGCCTGTGGCGGTGACCAGTCCCAGTGGTTTGGCCGTTGTCCCAAATGCCATGAATACGGTACCCTCCAGGAAGAATTAGTAAGTGCCACCTCCCCTCAGAATCCCCGCAGTTTGGGGTCGAGTCGAACCCCAACCCGATCGCCGAAAACCGGAAACCCCCAGGCTTCATTAACCTTTGCCCAAATCCGCCAGGAAAATCAAAG
>JAYKHU010000145.1:0-8819 GCA_035285105.1 Synechocystis sp. | reverse complement strand
CCTCTTTGAAATGGCCGAATCCGATCCGTCCCTGGATTACGTTTGTGACTATTACTTAAACATCGCCGATCAAATTTTGTCCCAACCGGAAGGGGTTGTCCCCACCGATGCCCAGGATCGGGATTTGTTTAGTTTATTGTCAGATTTCTACCTCAATCCCACGGAACCCAAAGCCCAGGTAAGTGAACTGGATTTAATGATGGTCTAAGTTTGATTATTCTTTGACAACCGACACTAACTGGTTGTCTCTTCAAAACTTTGAAGTAAATCTTTTAACAATTAATCTATGCCTACAAATATTGCCAATACGATTGGTCGGCGAGGGGAAAGAATTTTTGAATTAGCAATGACTAATCTTAATCAATTTAACATACCTCGCTTCAATCCTGGATCTCTAGGAGAGAAGTGGCCAGGAATTGACTATTATGTAGAACTCTGTGGTGTGCAAAATGCAGTTCCTTTCTTTTTTGTTCAGGTTAAGACCACTCAAAAATTAATTGGCGATAAAAGGTTAGATATTAGAGTTAACAAACAAAATTGTGAGAGCCTTTTTAAAATTACAGCTCCTACTTATTTAGCTGGTGTTCATGAACCAACAAAGAGGGTGTTTATTCTTTCTGTTAACACTCGACCATCCAAAGGGATTTATCATATACCGCTACAATATGAGTTAACATCTAAAAATTTAGATATTCTTCATCAAGAAGTCTTAAGCTTTTGGAAAACTTTCTCATATAAACCTTCTACCTCTCACTTTTTATGACTACTCAAGTTAAAGAACCTTGGTATATCACAAGACGCGGAGAATTACTCTCTCAAGAATTTTTGTTTGAACTTGCCCCTAAACAAGCCATTTATACGGGTGATGACCCTGATCATGAAGTTGACTATATGGCTCTTTTTTCAAAACCAAGTAGTGGATTGATCACGATCGCCATGACAGTAAAACCCACCGAAGAGGATATTCAGGGAGCTTATCCTATTCAAATATCAGAGTTACAAAAACTGAAAAATTCTAACATTCCTGTGTTGATTCTGGTAATTGATGTTAAACGTAATCATTACTTCTTCAATTGGGTTAATGAGGTAGCACAATTTGACGAAACTGAGGTGATTAATTCAGATCAATCCCTGTTGATCCCCCTACGCCTTGGCACAGCAGAGGAAATCCAGAAACTAAAACAGGAAATTCTCGCCATTAATCCTTAGCTAATGGCTAATCTGCCAATCACAAAACTGATTTTTTATTGACTTTGAGGAAATCCTACTCATGGCTGCTGTTGAAACCCCTTCCGCCCTAAACTTTGATTGTGAGACAGGTAATTACCATACCTTTTGCCCCATTAGCTGCGTTGCTTGGCTGTATCAAAAAATTGAAGATAGTTTTTTCCTCGTTATTGGCACCAAAACCTGTGGCTATTTCTTGCAAAATGCCATGGGGGTGATGATTTTTGCCGAACCCCGTTATGCCATGGCGGAACTAGAAGAGGGAGACATTTCTGCCCAGCTCAAAGATTATGAAGAACTCAAACGGTTATGTTTACAAATTAAGCGCGATCGCAATCCCAGTGTGATTGTCTGGATTGGAACCTGTACCACTGAGATTATCAAAATGGATCTGGAAGGGTTAGCCCCCCAATTAGAAGCCGAAATTGGCATTCCCATTGTGACGGCTCGGGCCAATGGCTTAGATTATGCCTTTACCCAGGGGGAAGATACGGTGTTAGCGGCCATGGTTCATAAATGTCCCACCCCAGCCCAAGTGCAAGCAGAAGAAAAAGAAGAGCGCAATGCCATTCAAAAATTATTAACCTTTGGGCGGAAAGCTGATGCGACCCCCATTGAGTCTGAATATGTCGATCATCCGCCGTTGGTGTTGTTTGGTTCCTTACCCGATCCGGTGGTTACCAATTTGACCTTAGAGCTGAAGAAACAAGGCATTAAAGTATCAGGTTGGTTACCCGCTAAACGCTATACCGAATTACCGATTATTGATGAAGGCTATTATGCCGCCGGGGTGAATCCGTTTCTGAGTCGGACAGCCACCACCTTAATGCGTCGTCGTAAATGTAAACTAATTGGTGCTCCCTTCCCCATTGGCCCCGATGGAACCCGGGCTTGGATTGAAAAAATCTGTTCGGTGTTTGGCATTGAACCCCAGGGATTAGCGGAACGGGAAGCCCAAATTTGGCAAAACTTAGAAGATTACATTCAATTAATTCGGGGTAAATCAGTTTTTTTTATGGGGGATAATCTGTTGGAAGTGTCCCTGGCACGTTTTCTGATTCGCTGCGGCATGACGTGCCATGAAATTGGCATTCCCTATATGGATAAAAGGTACCAAGCGGCGGAATTAGCCCTGTTAGAAAAAACTTGCACCGAAATGGGCGTGCCCTTACCCAAAATTGTGGAAAAACCGGATAATTACAACCAAATTCAACGTATTAAAGAATTACAACCGGATTTAGTGATTACCGGTATGGCCCACGCCAATCCCCTAGAAGCCCAGGGAATCAATACCAAATGGTCAGTGGAATTTACCTTTGCCCAAATTCATGGCTTTACCAATGCCCGCGATATTTTAGAATTAGCCACCCGTCCGTTGCGTCGCAATTCTGACCTAGGGGAATTGGGTTGGGATAAATTGATTGCCGCCGAGACAGTCTCTGTTTAGGGTCTACAGATCCGGGTCTACAGATCAATGGGCCATTTCAGGGCGGGGTTATTCTCCCAGCGATCGGCAATATGGGCGTAAATTGCTGTGGTACGGGGATCGGCATGGCCCAGTAGATCCTGAACCTGACGCAAATCCGCCCCTCCTCGCAGTGCTAATGTTCCCGCAGTATGGCGCAGGCTATGGGTGGAGATGGTTCGCCCTGGTGTCTGCTTCAAATTTACCTGAGTCAAATACTGATCCACGATTAGGCGAATGCCTCGGCGGGATAGTCGCTTGCCCCGGGCCCGATTACCTAGGGCGATGAACAAAGGACTGTGGGACTTTAGCCGCTCACCACTGTCTTGACGCAATTCGATATAGTTCAGCAATAAATTAGCTAAATCTGGGGTTAGGGGCACTAGGCGGATATTGCGTTTCCCTTCCACTCGAATGCCGTAATTGTTCCCCTGTTTAACCAGACTGCCCACATCGGCCCGGTGCATTTCCACTGTCCGAGTCCCTTCTAGAGCCATGATGGCTAATAAGCTGTAATCCCTGGCGGCCCGTAAACTGTCATCCCGGGGAATGGCCCCCAATAATTGCTCTACTTCCCCCTGCTCTAGGTAATTAATGCGAGCACTACTGTCCCGTTTTTCCCGGGGCGGCTTTACCCCACTGGCCGGATTAACACTAATTAAGCTCCGTTCTAGGGCCGCTTGATAAAACCGACGCACGACGGATAATTTCAAGGCGATCGTGGCGGGTTTAAATTGTTTTTGTTCGATTAACCAGCGCCGATAGCGTTTGATGTCTGCTTGGGTGACGGCGGCGGGATGGAGTCCTGATTGATCGCCGTCGGGACTGGGTTGGGTCCCACACCAGTGCAAAAACAGTTGCAGTTGGCGTTGATAGGTAATCAACGTATCAGTAGAGGCATCCCCGGCGCCCACATCGATCGCCAAGAATTCCGCAAAGGCCGCCAGTAGGTCAGCCTCGGGGGGAATCAGGGCTATGGGGGAAGCAACCAGGGGAGATGCGTCTACCATCGTGATTAGCTGAACACGGTTTCGGGTTGCCGTTGAGCTAAAAAGCGCTCATTAATGATGCCAGCAAAGGTTTCAAAATCCGATTGCCACGCCGCTAAATACTGATTGGCGACCTTGATCCGTTCCTTGGCGTCGGGATTATTGAGCCGATAATTGAAGTTCCCCGAAAATAACAGGGCACTCACCGGTTGGCGATCGGGAATCTGTAGCACCGCTTGATTCACTTTGAGATTAAGCTGACAGCCTTCAAACTGGTAAAGCAAATCAACACTGGCTTGGACAGGGGATTTGCCAAAATCTTGCCACGGGCCGGGGGCTAATAGGGTACCGGTAATGAATTTACGGGCCCCGTCAGCCTGGTCGGGGAGGGGAATTAAGGTCTTAGGACTAATGGTGACCCCTTGATAGTCGGCGTTGGGGAGTTTTTCTAGAAAGGTTTGGGCAATTTGGGCAATGGCGATCGCCTCGACGGTTTTATCGTTCATCCCTTCTAAAAAGGTGATGGATCGGGGTTGGGCCACCAAACTAACCCCATTCTTGAAAACGAGTTGGGCACCGGCTTTACCAACGACAGGTTGCCGCGCTAACTCCCATTCATTGGGAATAATGCCACTAAACTTCAAAAATTGCTCGGTGAGCATACTGGGATCCAGTTGGGCGATCGCCAGGGTGAGGGAAATTTCTTGAATTTCGCTCGGTAACTTAACGGTGTCGGGGGTAGCCGTATTCGACGGAGATGTCATAGGTTTTAGAAAATAAATACTTAAAAATCAACGGCTTGGGCATTAGCCAGGGAGCCAGTTGCCGACAAATAAACGATAGGACGGTAAATAACCGCCGCCACATCGTCCCTTATCCTGCTGGTCATTCTAGGAGCTAGGCTACTTCCTTACAAGCCATCAGAGTAGCGGGAAAACCGACCTCAACCATCGTGAAGTGGCGATCGCCAAAAAAATGCCGTCCCAGACTACAACCGAAGACGGCAATCAGTTCATGATGGTTCAAACAGATGTCAAAGGACGACTACCCCTAGACCGTCGCCGTAGACCGTTTACGTACCCGCCGCCGGGGAGTCGTGGTACTGGAAGCCTCCGTTGCTGACGGGGCACTGTCCACCACCGGTGTTGGGACACTCTCTTTTGTTTTGTTCACAATCACTTTTTTCCGGGGTGTGGGCTTAGAAACACCAGTGGGGCTGGTGGGACTGGTGGGAACCCGGTCTTCTTCAATGGGGGTATCAGTTTGTAACATCAGTAAGACCATGGGATTGCTTTGTAATTCCCGTTTGATCAAGCGTTGGAGGCTAGACTCTAATTCTTTTTGCAGCGCTTGCCAACTGACTTTGGTGGAGCCATTGGAGCCGTGGGTAAATTCCGTCCAGCGTTCCACCAGAAAACGCTCAATGGTTCGCTCAATCAACTCATCCAACAATTTGGGGTCGATGGTCATCACGACGCCCCGACAATGGACTTCGGGGTAGGCCAGTAATTTGCCGGTTTTGCTGAGGGCCGCCGCCACGGTCACTAAACCATCTTCGGCCATCTGTTGACGTTCCGACATGGTGCTTTCGTGGACAATGCCTGCCCGGTCTACTAATTCAATCCCGGAAGTGACTTGTCCGGCCACGCGAATCCGATCCGGGGTAATTTCAATCACATCCCCATTATTGACGATCACCGTGTTATCGGTGGGAATTCCCATGGCGTGGGCCATTTGGGCGTGTTTCACTAACATGCGGTGTTCGCCGTGGACGGGCACAAAGAATTTCGGTCGGGTGAGAGCCAACAGCATTTTGTGCTCTTCCTGGGAAGCGTGACCGGAAACGTGGATGCCTTGGTGCTTACCGTAAATAACATTAGCCCCCTGCATCATCAGCCGATCAATGGTGTTGACAACGGCGATCGTATTGCCCGGGATGGGATTGGCGGAGAAGACCACCGTATCCCCTTGGCGAATTTTAATTTGGGGATGTTCACCGTTAGAAATCCGGGTCATGGCGGCCAAGGGTTCTCCCTGGGAGCCAGTGGTTAAAATCAACTGCTGTTCATCGGGCAAATTGCGGGCTGCTTTTAAGGGCACAAACAAATTATCGGGACATTTGATATAGCCCAACTTACGGGCATGGGCAATAACGTTGAGCATCGATCGCCCGACTACGGCCACTTTGCGTTGATGCTTGAGGGCCAAACTCAAAATAATGTTGACCCGATGAACTGAGGAGGCAAAGGTGGTTACCATCAACCGCCCCGTCGCCTGGGCAAAAACCCGGTCTAAATTGGGGACGACGGAGGCTTCGGAAGGGGTAATTCCCGGTACCTCGGCGTTGGTGGAATCACTCAGTAGGCAAAGAACGCCTTTTTCACCGTATTCCGCCACTTTTTGCAGATCAAAAAATTCACCGTCCACTGGAGTGTGATCGATTTTAAAATCGCCGCTATGCATCACCACCCCGATCGGTGTGTGAATGGCTAAACAGAAACTATCGGCGATGGAGTGGGTGTTGCGGATAAATTCCACCACAAAGGATTTCCCTAAGCGCACCATTTCCCGGGGAGAGACGGTTTGGATATTGGTGCGTTCCAACAGCCCCGCTTCTTCGAGCTTATCCGTCAGTAATGCCATCGCTAGGCGGGGTCCGTAGATAATGGGCACATCAAATTGCTTGAGGTGATAGGCAATGCCCCCAATGTGATCTTCATGGCCGTGGGTAACCACCATCCCTTTAATTTTGTGGCGATTTTCCCGTAAATAGGTCATATCAGGCAGCACGACGTTAACCCCATGCATCTCATCGGTGGGGAACGCGAGGCCGGCATCTAGCAAAATGATTTCATCGTCAAATTCGATGACGCAGGTATTTTTGCCAATTTCATGCAAACCGCCTAGGGGAAGAATTTTAAGGGTGGGTTGTTGGGTTGTTTTAGCCATTTTCCTCCAAAGGAAATTAATGAATGTAATAAAAAATTGCCGTTATTAAAGCAACGGAATTAAATAATCTGAATCAAAACTGATCCAAGAAATCTATCAACAGATTTCAGGTTCCTGATAGGGATAAGCTTGCTAGGTTAATCCACGGATGAAGTCATCAATCCGGTGATTATGGAGGCAAGGGGAGGTTATTTAGTTTTCAGGAAGACTGGCTGACTCGTCGGCAGAGATGGTGGACTTGAAGGGAAAAGGGAGATTGGGCCGACGGAAAAATAAAATATGGTTTTGAGAAAAATCCATGTAAATCTTAGAAAGGATGTTAGAAATATTAATTACAGGAAAAAGTTCGGATTTTATAAAGCATGGAGACGGATATTTCTTGAAGCTTGTTTCGTTCTCAAGTTCCATTCACTATAACATGATTTTTCTTGCTTGTTAAGTCAGGAAGGAAAGTTTTTTTAACAGGGGCGATCGCCAATGAGTTTTCCTTTCATCGTTTATCCAGGGGGGGGATTGTTTCCTAGGAAAAGAGGAAATCAAGCGGTTTTTACAACAAATCAAACTCCTTGAGCACTGTTTTTAATCCATCTAATTGGGCTGCGGAGAGTTCTGCTAGGGGCGGTCTTAATCCCCCCACCCGCCACTGTTGGAGGCGGAGGGCGGTTTTAACGGGGATGGGATTGGTGGAGCAAAATAACACTTTAAAGAGGGGCATCAAATCAAGATGAATTCCCAAGGCCTGTGCCGGGCGTCCTGCTTGGAAATGGTGAATCATGGTCTGGAGGCGATCGCCGACTAGATGGCTGGCCACACTCACCACCCCACAGCCCCCCACCGCGAGGATAGGTAGGGTCAACACATCATCACCAGCATAAATGGCAAACTCCGGGGGGGTTAAGGCACGAATTTGGGAAGCTTGGTCTAAACTGCCCGTGGCCTCTTTAATCGCCACAATATTCTCAATGTCCGCCAACCGGGCTACGGTTTCTGGGGTTAAGCTCTGCCCCGTCCGCCCTGGAATGTTATACAGCATCATCGGTAACGCCGGGGCTGCAGCGGCGATCGCCGCAAAATGGGCATAGAGTCCTTCCTGGGGCGGCTTGTTGTAATAGGGAACCACTTGCAGGGAACCATCAACCCCCACCTTCGCGGCAATTTGGGTCGCTTCCATGGCCTCCTGGGTACAGTTTGACCCAGTGCCAGCAATGACCGCACCGCGATTGCCGACGGTTTGTTTAATTACCCGAAATAATTCATGCTCTTCTTCCCAGGAAAGGGTGGGAGATTCCCCCGTTGTCCCACAGACCACTAACCCATCACTGCCATGGTTGATTAAATGGTCAGCTAATTTTTCCGCCACCCCATAGTCCACCGCCCCCTCAGCGTTAAACGGGGTCACCATTGCCGTTAGCACCGGGCCAAAAGGACACGCATTTGCAAGCTCAGCCATAAATCATCTCATTAACACGCAAAGAAACATCAAAGCTTTAAAACACCGTATTGTCGTTAGAGCCAACCCCGATCCACTAATAATTCCGCAATTTGCACCGCATTCAGCGCCGCCCCTTTACGAATTTGATCGCCACACAACCATAACTCTAGGCCGTGGGGGTGGGAAATATCCTGACGAATCCGCCCGACCAACACCGCATCTTTTCCAGAGGCATCCAGGGGCATGGGGAAATAATTCTGTTCCCAGTCTTCAACGACCTTGACCCCCGGTGCGTCTGCCAACACGGTTTTTGCCCTGTCCGCCGCGAAGGGAGAGTCAAACTCCAGGTTAATGGCTTCTGAATGGGCCCGCAGCACCGGTACCCGCACACAGGTGGCCGTGATGCGTAAATGGGGCGCCTCAAAAATTTTCCGGGTTTCATTCACCATTTTCATCTCTTCTTCACAGTAATGATTGGCGGTGATCGGAGAATTGTGGGGAAACAGATTAAAAGCTAAAGGGTAGGGGAGGATTTCCGGTCTCGGCTCCCTGCCGTCCAGAATATCGCGACTCTGTTGCTTCACTTCCTCCATGGCCAGGGCCCCAGCCCCACTGGCAGACTGATAAGTAGACACCACAATGCGTTGAATGGGTTGAATCCGGTGCAGCGGGTAAATGGCCACCCCCATCAAAATGGTGGTGCAATTGGGATTGGCAATAATGCCTTGATGGGTTGCCGCCGCTTCAGCGTTAATTT
>JAYKHU010000144.1:0-4979 GCA_035285105.1 Synechocystis sp. | reverse complement strand
GGCGATCGCCATTGTCAGTTTGGGGTTTGGGCCCCGGAATGCCAACTGGTCGAGGTGCAATTGTTGACTGAGCCGTCGCGACAGATTGCCCTGGAAAAGCAGGATGATGGCTATTGGCAACGGGAAGTGGAAGGGGTTTCCCCCGGCGATCGCTATGGATTTTGTTTAGATGGGGAAGAAATGCTCCCCGATCCGGCCTCCCAATGGCAACCGGAGGGGGTTCATCAAGCGTCAGCGGTGGTGGATCACGGTACCTATCGTTGGCGGGATGGGGACTGGCGGGGAATTCCGTTGGCGGACTTTATCATTTACGAACTCCATGTGGGGACATTTACGCCCGCTGGAACCTTTGAGGCGATTATTGACCGGCTAGATTATTTAAAAACGTTGGGGATTACGGCGTTGGAGTTGATGCCCGTGGCCCAGTTTCCCGGCGATCGCAATTGGGGTTATGACGGGGTTTATCCCTTTGCGGTGCAGCAGTCCTATGGTGGTGTGGATGGGTTAAAAAGCTTGGTGGATGCCTGCCATCAAGCGGGAATGGCGGTGGTGCTGGATGTGGTCTATAACCATTTCGGGCCGGAGGGTAACTATTCCAGCCAGTTTGGCCCCTACATGACAGACCGGTATCAAACCCCTTGGGGTAAGGCCATTAACTATGACCAGGCCCACAGCGATGGGGTGCGGCATTTTTTTATCAGCAATGCCCGCTATTGGTTTGAGCAATTTCACATTGATGCCCTGCGGCTGGATGCCCTCCATGCGGTCTATGACTTTGGGGCGAAGCATTTTTTGGCGGAATTGGCAGAAAAAACCCAGGGATTAGCGGCCCGATTAAACCGTCCCCTTTACCTAATTGGCGAAAGTGACCTCAATGACGTGCGCTTGATTCATCCCCCAGAAAAGGGAGGTTATGGCCTAGATGCCCAATGGTGTGACGATTTTCACCATGCCCTCCACGTCCGCTTAACCGGGGAAACCCAGGGCTATTATCAAGATTTTGGCGATCGCCAGAGTTTGGTGACGGCCTATCGTCAACGGTTTGTCTATGACTGGAAATATTCCCCCTTTCGCCAACGTCACCACGGCAGCGATGCTAGGGATTGTCCGGCCCAACAATTTGTGGTTTGCAGCCAAAACCATGACCAAGTGGGGAATCGGATGCTCGGCGATCGCCTATCGCAGTTGGTGTCCTTTGAAGGGTTAAAGTTGGCGGCCAGTGCGGTGTTGTTGTCCCCCTACGTGCCGTTGTTATTTATGGGGGAGGAGTACGGAGAAACCCAACCTTTTTACTATTTTGTTAGCCATGGCGATCGCCAACTGAATGAAGCGGTGCGGCAGGGACGAAAAGCGGAATTTGCCGATTTTCATGACCAGGGAGAACCACCAGATCCGGCTAAACCCGAAACGTTTGAACAATCCCAACTGAATTGGGCCTTACTCAATACCGACCCCCACCAAGCCCTCTTTCGCTATTACCAACGCTTAATTTACCTCCGCAAACACCTGGCAATCGGGTTATCAGACCAACAATCCTATCCCCCCACCGTTCAAGAACGTCAAGGGGTGATTCAACTTGTCGGTCAAAGTCAACAAACGTCTTGGATACTGCTCCTCAATTTTGAAGCGGTCACCATTTCCCTCACCAGCGTTGCTTTAGAACCGACACCGCCGGGGCCTGGACAATATGCTTGGGAAAAGCAGCTAGATTCAGCCAGTGTGGAATGGGGCGGATCTGGGATGGTGGCGCCATCAACCATTGGGTGCAATGCGTCCGTGACGTTGGCGCCATTTAATGCCCTTCTTTATCAGGCGATCTCGTAAGTGTTTCTCCCCATTCCCTTTCCTGTTTTGGGAGATGACCATGCGTATTCCGATCGCCACGTTTCGGATTCAATTCCATGCCGATTTTGGCTTTAATGCCGCGAAAGCAATTATTGCCTATTTGTCAGACCTGGGCATTTCCGATCTGTATGCGTCTCCCATTTTTAAAGCAAGACAGGGCAGTTTACACGGCTATGACATTGTGGATCCTAACCAACTGAATCCTGAATTGGGAACAGAGGCTGAATTTCAAGCCCTCATCGCCGCTCTCCAAGCAAAAAAGATGGGCTGGTTACAGGATATTGTGCCGAACCACATGGCCTATGACAGTCAAAATACATACTTAATGGATGTGTTGGAACATGGCCCGGCTTCCGAGTTTGTGGACTATTTTGATATTGATTGGGATTACGCCTACGAAGACATTAATAATCGTGTCTTAACGCCCTTACTGGGAGATTTCTATGACCGTTGTTTAGAGCGGGGGGAAATTCAATTAACCTATGATCAAAATGGCTTTCATATTTGTTATTACGAGTTAACCCTGCCTGTCCGCATTGAATCCTACGCCCAACTGATTACCCACGATTTTGGCCGCCTAGCCCGAATGTTAGACCGGCAACACCCCGATTACATTAAGTTACTGGGGATTTTATACCTCGTTAAAAATATTCAGCCAGAAATTTCTGGGCAACAGCGCAAAGATCAAGTGGCGTTCGTCAAACAAATTTTATGGGAATTGTATCAAACCAATGAAGAAATTCAGGCGTTAATTGCTCAAAACTTAAAAACGTTTAATGGTATCGCCAATGAGCCTAGCAGCTTTGATTTGTTAGATCAACTACTGTGCGACCAATATTATCGACTCTCCTTCTGGAAAGTGGGGGCAGAGGAGTTAAACTATCGTCGCTTTTTCACCATTAATGAGCTAATTTGCCTAAGAATTGACGATCCCAAGGTGTTTCATCAAACCCACACCCTGATTGCCCAATTGGTGACGGAACAGGTGTTTACGGGTCTACGGGTGGATCACATTGATGGCCTCTACGATCCAGCTCAATATTTAACGGCCCTGCGGCAGAAAGTGGGGGATGTTTATTTAATCATTGAAAAGATTCTCGAATGGCAGGAACAGTTACCGCGACGCTGGCCGGTGCAAGGAACGGTAGGCTATGATTTTTTAAATTATGTTAATGGTATTTTTTGTCGGCAAGAAAATGAAAGCCGCTTTAACCAAATTTATCGCCAGTTTACCGCTAGTGATTTATCCTTTCGCCAACTCTTTTTGGACAAAAAACGTCTCATTGCAGAGAAAAATTTAGCCGGGGACGTGGATAATTTAGCCCGCTTTTTAAAACGTATTTCTAGTCAGTATCGCTACGGTCGGGATTTGACCCAAGGGGGATTGAAACAAGCCATTTTAGAAGTATTAGTCGCCTTTCCCGTTTACTGCACCTACATTAACCAAGGGGGCATCGAAAAAAATGATTTAACCCATATCCAAGCGGCGATCGCCACTGCCCGGACGCAGATCCCCCATTTGGTCAATGAACTGAATTTAATTGAACGGTTTCTGTTATTGGAATATGAAGAATCCTTACCGGAAGAAGAACGGGCCCAGTGGTTACATTTTGTGATGCGTTTACAACAATTTACCGGGCCGTTGATGGCAAAAGGAGTGGAAGATACCCTGCTGTATGTTTATAACCGCTTTATTTCCTTAAATGAAGTAGGGGGATCCCCGGAACGGTTTGGACTTTCCCTCACGGCATTCCATCACTATCAAAAAAGTCAAATCGAACATTGGCCCCATAAGCTCAACGCCACCTCCACCCATGACACCAAACGCAGTGAAGATGTGCGGGCCCGCCTCAATGTGTTGTCGGAATTACCTGATCAGTGGGAGTCAGCGGTGCAAAGCTGGCGCGAACTGAACCAACCCCACAAAAGAGAGTTAACCGATTGCCAAGTCCCCGATGCCAATGACGAATATTTTTTGTACCAAACCCTGGTGGGGGCCTATCCTTTTGAGGAAGGCGATCGCCCCTTGTTTACCGAGCGGGTCAAGCAGTACGTCATCAAGGCGGTGCGGGAGGCCAAAGTCCATACGGCTTGGTTACAACCGGATAACGCCTATGAAGACGGCTTTAGCCAGTTTGTGGACCGCATCCTTGACCCCTCCCCCCAGAATTTATTTTTGCCCCAATTCCAGGATTTCTGGACGGCGATCGCCGATTACGGCATTTACAATTCCCTGTCCCAAACCCTATTAAAGATTGCTGCGCCGGGGGTTCCCGACTTTTACCAAGGTACGGATTTGTGGGATTTTAGCTTGGTTGATCCCGATAATCGTCGCCCCGTGGACTATCACCAACGGCAGCAATCCTTACAACACCTTCAAGCCGGGTTACACAGCGATAGTTTGGGTCTCTGTGGTCAGTTACTGGAAACCCGCCGCACTGGGCAGATCAAACAGTTTTTAATCTTGCGGGCCTTGGCCCTACGCCATCACTATCGAGCCATTTTTGAACAGGGTCATTATTTACCCATTACCGTGATGGGTCCCTTTGAAAAACACATCATCGCCTTTGCCCGCCACCTCGATCATCAAATGATCCTCGCCGTTGCCCCCCGGTTTTTAACCGACCTTGTTCCCCCAGGAGCGTACCCCCTCACCGAAAAAGTCTGGGCTGATACGGTGCTGGAAGTGCCATCGGATTTTAAAACCACCTGGCAAGATGGCATCTCCGGCCAACACTTAACGTCGGGCCCCATGATTGCTGTGGGACAAGTATTGAACTATTTTCCCGTGGCCCTGTTGGTAGGGGAAAGTCCCGATTAACCCCAAATTCCTAACCCCCGCCTCCCGTCTCAACATTGATCACCCCCATAAAAACAATGACCGATACAACATCCGTAGAACCCTTCGCCATTAAGGATTGCGCCCTCATTGCGATCGCCACCGGGCAAAAAGCCTACTCCCTGCGGGAACTGCGCGATCGCCTACTCACCATTGCCCCCAATAGCCTTTTTGACCATTTTTGGGGGAGTTTACTCGAACCCCGCTTTGAAGAACGGGAATATAACAACGCCTTTGCCAGTTGGGCCCGCCGGGGACTCCATGATGACGCCTTGGCGGAGCGCCTGGCCATGGT
>JAYKHU010000143.1:0-15806 GCA_035285105.1 Synechocystis sp. | reverse complement strand
ACCGCTTAGAAGAGATGGCATTTAAACAAGCGCTATATTTTGAGGCAGGGGCTGAGGAGGTCTGGTTTTGTGATCGCCACGGCAATATGACGTTTTATGGGCCAGGACAACAGTTAGAATCCTCTACACGGGTTCCCCAGTTTCCCTTACTCATTAAACGACGTAATCGTCAGTGATAGGCACGATGGGATTGGTTGTGGAATTACGGGCCGCTAAAATTCCCGTGATTGGTTGGCTGGCCGTTCACTATTGGTATGTGATCCGAGAGACGGAATGTATCCACCGTTGGGAAGTGTGGCAACGGCGTGACCTCAAACCGGACAGTTGGGGACATTTGCACAAAAATTTGTTACCCCCCCAAGCAGGGGTAGGGAATGGGCCAAGCTGGCTGGAACAGCAATGGGACGACCAGGAGGCGATCGCCTTAGCGGCGGTGATCACCACCAGTCCCACCGTTTATCCCCATACCCACTGTTACCGTTATTGGCCGGGGCCCAACAGCAACACCTATGCACAATGGGTTTTGCAGCAGGCTAAAGTCAATCATTTGCTCAGTTGGAAAGCCCTAGGCAAAGGTTTTGTCTAACGGTTGGCGGCGGGAATTCCTTGGCTAAGCTGGAGGAAACCCTTTTTCCCGATAACAATGTGGCGTTTTGTCCAATCGCTGTTGTTTCAGCCCCAATGTCCCCTGTGCCAGCGGCCGGCCCAGCCCCTATTTTGTCGCGATTGCACTGCCCAGATTCTCGGCGATCGCCTTCCCCATCCCCAGCAACAATGGCAAGGAGACTTTCCCCGCTGGGTGTGGGGTCGCTATGACGGTCAGCTACGGCGGGCCATTACGACCCTGAAATTTGAACGACGCCCTGATATCGGCGTTTGGTTTGGCGAACAGGTCGCCGAGCAATGGTTAGCCCAGGCGTTGCCCCGCTGTCAGATAGCCCCCATCCCCCTCCATCGGGATAAGCAAACACAACGGGGTTTTAATCAAGCAGAACGTATTGCAGCGGGCTTTTGTCGCTTAACCGGTTATCCGCTGTTTCCCGAAGCCTTACAACGGGTGAAAAATACCCAGGCATTGTTTAGCCTCAGCCCCGGCGATCGCCAACGGGAATTACAGTCGGCGTTACAGACCGGCCCGCAATTTAACCGCAAATATCCCTGGTTAATTGTGGATGATATTGTCACCACCGGTACCACGGCCCAGGAAGCCAAGCGGGTGATTGAACGTCAAGGCGGCAACGTATTGGGTTTACTGGCGATCGCCACGCCCCCCTTCGGGCATTAGGGGGAACTTCGGCAGTCCAGAAAACGATCCAGTAAAATAATCACTGATATCTGATTGTGTATCATCGTCCTGTTCCGAGTGCTAGGTTTTTTCAAGTTATATGAATAGAATTGTTTCCCCTGTTGTCCGTTTTGCCCTTGGGTTAGGCTGTGCCAGTTTAGCGGTGGCTAGTTTTAGTTTCTCCAGCCCCGTCCAAGCCGAAACCACCGCCACTACACCGACCCCCACGGCTCCCCTGTCAGAAACCCTGCCCCCCTTGCCGACGGTGACGGTCACTGAAACTGCGGCGACCAGCGAAACAACGAAACCCCTAGCCACCCACCTCGTATTAGTTCTGGGGGAGCGGAAGGTTTACGCCTACCAAGACAGCAAAATTTTGGCGAGCTACCCCGTGGCGATCGGCAAAAAAGGTTGGGAAACGCCGAAAGGAAACTTTAAAGTGACTCAAATGGTAGAAAATCCCATCTGGGAAAACCCTTGGAATGGGAAACGAGTCCCTGCTAGCTTAGACGGCCCCATTGGCGTTCGCTGGATTGGGTTTTGGAGTGATGGCAAAAACACCATTGGCTTCCACGGTACGCCTAAGAAACATGAACATCTACTGGGTAAAGCGGTTTCCCATGGGTGCGTGCGGATGCGAAATCCCGATGTGATTGCGTTGTATGAAATTGTTAAAACGGGCATTCCCGTCTCAGTGGTGCAATCCAAATAGGGCTTAGGGCTTAATAAAGTTTAAAGCTTGTAAGATTCCTAACCTGTTTATGATTGGAGGAAATCAACTGTTATGGTTGATTCACCTCCTTTTTTTGTTTTCCCCAGTTTAAAAGTCGTGATGAAAAAAAAATTACTTCGGTTTCTGTCCCTAGGGTTGATGTTGGGTCTATTGTGGTTTGGCGCCACGGCCTGCACGCCTCAACCCCCCTCCCCCTTTGAGCAAGCCCAGCAGGAAAGTACGGAACGGGGAGCAACGGCCGTTGTCAAAGAGTCCACTAAGGGGGGTGAGTTTAATGCCTTTTTCCCCCAGGCTACGGGGGACTATGAGCGCATTTTTGCCCAGGAAAAACAAGGATTTGCGGAAATCAAACTCAAGCAAAAGGGTCAGGAATTAGCCGTTATGTCGATTTCTGATATTCGCAATAATCCCAGCGCTGCGGATAAATATAAAAACAGTTCTAGTCAGCTTGATGGGTTTCCCCTTGTTCAACAGGGGGCAACGGCAACGGCCCTTTTAGTGGGCGATCGCTATCAAGTGAAAGTGTTATCCCGATCGCCAGATTTCACCGCAGCGGATCGAGAAACCTGGTTAAGCCAATTTGATCTTCAGGGATTAGCGACTCTCAGCAGTCAAGATTAAATCGCTTGATTAAACGTGACGGTTAATAATGTGAATGCTATCAATAGTTAGGAGTATATTTCCGTGAGCCAATCCATTTATGAATTAGTTGATAATTTGCCCAAGGGCGGTTTAACCGTCATGTTATTAAACTCCCTGAATTTTGCTATCCCCGGGCAATGGGACAATCTTGTCGGCTTTGAAAATACCATCAAAAAAGTCACCGGGGAAACCGATCCAGATTTAATCCAACAAGTTGGCGATCGGGCCGTTTGGTTATTTAACGATAAATCCCAAGGCTATCAAAATGCCCTTTGGCTCTATCAAACCGTTGATGCTACAGATAAAGCTCTCGGGGCCGCCGCCCTGGCCAATAAGGTGGGGGAAAATATTTCCTTCCTCAGTTTTCTCAATAAAATTACCCCCAATCCCAACAAGGCCCAGGCGATCGATTTATCAATCAAATTAGTGGCAGAATTAATTGCCTTTTGCCAAATTAACGGCATTCCGGGGGACAGCATTGGAGATTTTGTGGCGTCCTTAGGAGACTACAGCGGCGAATCCTTAACCCGCATGGCTGCGTTGGTGTGTTTTGACGGCATCATTCCCCTCGGCCCCGATTTTGTGCTGAGTGCTACTGATTTTCTGGAAAAACTAACCCCCAAGGAATTAGAAGACAATAAAACCTTTAATCGCATTAAGCCCCTGATTCCCGGTAATAATAGCCGGAGTCAACTAGACTTTGTCGGTCAAAGTTTTGGTTCCGTCACGGGCTGGATGACTGATTTTGTGGGCAGTCACGATATTACCCCCGAAAAAATCCTCGGTAAACTGCGGGGCTTTATGGAGGTCACCGATGACAAACTGGATTATTTGGCGGCGTTTATTGATATGTCCACTAATTACTATGAGCACACAGGGATTCAAACCTTAGCCCATCGGTTAATTGAACGGGCGGTGGCGGAAATCTAAGTTGGAACTTTAATGGGATTGCTCCAGTTTGGTCAACCCTAATTGGGCTGCTAAACTCACTTGGGGATGATCATCTTTGGCTAAAAACGTTAATGCCGCCTGACTTTGTTCACAGGGGAGATTCCCTAGGGCCTCCGCTAATCGTTGTCGGATTAACCAATCTTCATGGGCTGCAAACGCTAGGATGTCGTTCACCGCTTCGATCGCCCCAATTTCTCCTAGGGCGGCGATCGCCGCTTGTTGCACAACGGTTTCTGAACTTTTCAGGGCTGCCAATAAAACGGTTTTGGCGCGAATATCCTTTAAATTCCCCAGGGCGACGGCGGCACTGAAACGCACCAGCCATTCCGTATCTTCATAAAAGGCGCGACAGAGGGGCTGAAAGGCCCGCTCATCCTCCAGGTACCCCAAGGCCCCCGCCGCATCGGCCCGAATGCCGTAATCTTCGTCGGTTTCCAGCAGTTTTACCAAAATAGGAAAACATTCCTCCGTCTGTTTAATGCCCAACGCAAAGACGGCCATGGACCGGACTTGCAACATCTCATCGTTGAGCACTTTTTTTATCAACGGCACCGCGTCTTCGCTGGCATAGGGTCGCAAGGAGGCCAGCGCAATCAGGCGATCGCGGGAATTCGGGCTATCTAACTGGCTAGCGATTTCCGCAAGGGTTAAGGAAGACATGGAGGCTTTCTGAGGATTGACCCCCGTATTTTAACAAAACTTCACAGTGTTCCCCAGGGGCTATTAAGGTCGGGAACCCCTACCCCTTCCCCCGGACCCCCAATAATCCAACGCAAGATCCCATGGCGATCGCCCAATTGCCAGGAATGCTTAACCTTTTCTTGATTTGAGAACGCCTCGGAGTGGTTATCCTAAGAAAATCTTCACCTAATCAAGTGAGCCCAAGAATTGTATGGTTTCAGCATCATCTCCCCCCACTGCCCTGAGTCCTTTTGGCCCAGCGAGAACCACTGTCAGTGGTACCCCCCTCTCAACGGATGAGTTAAATAAGCTCCATGCTTTTTGGCGAGCAGCGAATTACCTAGCGGTGGGCATGATTTATTTGCGGGATAATCCCCTCTTAAAAGAACCCCTCAAGCCAGAACAGATCAAACAGCGGCTGCTAGGACATTGGGGATCTAGCCCAGGAATCAGTTTTCTTTACACCCACCTGAATCGGATTATTAAGAAATTCGATCAGGATATGCTCTACATGGTTGGCCCGGGTCATGGTGCCCCGGGTTTTTTAGGCCCCTGTTACTTGGAAGGCAGCTATTCCCGCTTTTTTGCCGAGTGTAGCGAAGACGAAGACGGGATGAAACACTTTTTCAAGCAGTTCTCCTTCCCCGGTGGCATTGGTAGCCATTGCACCCCGGAAACCCCTGGCTCAATCCATGAGGGGGGGGAATTAGGGTATTGCCTGTCCCACGCCTACGGGGCCGCCTTTGATAATCCCAACCTGATTGTGGTGGGCTTAGCCGGTGATGGGGAGTCAGAAACCGGGCCGTTGGCCACCTCTTGGCATTCCAATAAATTTATAAATCCCATCCGGGATGGTGCGGTTTTGCCGGTACTACACCTGAATGGTTACAAAATTAATAATCCCTCTTTACTTTCCCGCATTAGCCACGAAGAATTAAAAGCCCTGTTTGAAGGCTATGGCTATACCCCCTATTTTGTGGAAGGGTCTGAACCGGAATCTATGCACCAAGCTATGGCGGCCACGTTGGATCATTGTGTGACAGAAATCCATAAGATCCAAGCGGCAGCCCGCAGTACCGGCGTAGCAACCCGTCCCCGCTGGCCGATGATTGTGATGCGGACACCGAAAGGGTGGACAGGGCCCGATTATGTCGATAGTCACAAAGTCGAAGGGTTCTGGCGGGCCCATCAAGTTCCCATGGGGGGTATGCATGAAAATCCCCAACACCGCGAACAGTTAGAGGCCTGGATGCGGAGTTACAAGCCAGAAGAATTATTTGACGAAAACGGCACCCTGAAGCCGGAAATTAAGGCGATCGCCCCGGAAGGAGATAAACGCCTAGGCTCGACCCCCTATGCCAACGGTGGTCTCATTCGTCGGAGTTTGAAAATGCCCGATTTTCGGGACTATGGCATTGATGTGGAGAAACCCGGCATTATTGAAGCCCCCAATACCACTCCCCTGGGGGTCTTTCTGCGGGATGTCATGAAAAATAACATGACTAATTTCCGGGTTTTTGGCCCCGATGAAAACACCTCCAATAAACTTCATGCGGTCTATGAAGTCAGCAAAAAGCTCTGGATGGCGGAATATTTCCCCGAAGATGCAGACGGCGGTGAACTGAACCAAGAAGGCCGCGTGATGGAAATGCTCAGTGAGCATACCTTAGAAGGCTGGCTGGAGGCCTATTTGTTAACGGGTCGCCACGGCTTTTTGGCCACCTATGAATCCTTTGCCCATGTGATCACCTCCATGGTCAACCAACACGCCAAATGGCTGGATATTTGTAATCACCTCAATTGGCGGGCCGATGTGTCGTCCCTCAATCTGTTGATGACCTCCACCGTCTGGCGGCAGGATCACAACGGCTTTACCCACCAAGATCCGGGCTTCTTGGATGTTATTTTGAACAAAAGTCCCGATGTCGTGCGGATTTATTTGCCCCCCGATGTCAATTCCCTGCTCTCCGTGGCAGATCATTGCTTACAAAGTAAAAACTACATCAACATTATTGTTTGTGATAAGCAATTACACCTGCAATATCAGGACATGAACGCGGCGATCGCCAATTGCACCAAGGGCATTGATATTTGGGAATGGGCCAGTAACGATGAGGGCACTGAACCCGATGTGGTCATGGCCGCCGCTGGGGATATTCCCACCAAGGAAGCCCTGGCTGCCACGGCCCTGTTACGGGGCTTCTTCCCCGATCTCAAAATTCGTTTTATTAACGTTATCGATCTCCTCAAGCTCCAGCCGGAGTCAGAGCATCCCCACGGCATGAGTGACCGGGATTTCGACTCGTTATTCACCAAGGATAAACCGATCATCTTTAACTTCCACGCCTATCCCTGGTTGATCCACCGCTTAACCTACCGCCGCACCAACCATAAAAATCTCCATGTGCGCGGTTACAAGGAAAAAGGCAACATCAACACCCCCATGGATTTGGCCATCCAAAACCAAATTGACCGCTTTAGTCTGGCGATCGATGTGATCGACCGGTTACCCCAACTCCAGGTGGCGGGGGCCCATGCCAAGGAGCAACTTAAGGATATGCAGATTGATTGCACCAACTATGCCTATGAAAACGGCATTGACAAGCCAGAAATTGTCAACTGGCGCTGGCCCCTCTAGGCTAGGAAGCTGAAACCCCCTTAACCCTCTCCTCAGGGGGACGGGGGGCTTTACGGGTCTAACGGTTGTGCCCTAAGATTGGCTTTAACTTAGGGCCTAATAATCAACACCAATTCACCATTTCCCATTATGTTTAAAGACTGGAATCTAGACGACTGGATGAATCACTTGATGCTTCTCGTCACCTTGCTCGGTTTAAGTATTCTCTGGTTTGTTATCTAATCTTGATCCTGCCCTAACACCTTAATTTGATGCCGTTTCAGGAGGGAATTGGCCGCAAGCAGATTCAAAGGTTCACTAAAGCAAAAACCCTGCATTAAATCACAGCCCGCCTCCTCAAAAAAGTTAATTTGCTTGACCTGTTCAACCCCTTCCGCTACAACTTTCAGATTAAACCCTTTTCCTAACGCAACCAAGGTTTTAATCATCGCAACGTTGTCTGTATTTTCCGGTTCAGTGAGCAGTTTTTGGGACAAGGATTTATCAATTTTAATTTTGTGAAACGGAATTTCCTGTAAGTAGCGCAAAGCCACATAATCCGTGCCAAAATCATCCAATGAGAAACAGATGCCTTGTTGATGTAGGGCTTTAATGATTTTTTGGGCAGTGGAAAAGTCTTGGATAATCGTTGACTCCCGCAATTCTAATTCCAATAGCTGCGGCTCTAGTCCCGATGCGGATAGGGCATTCAACACCATCATCTCAAATTTAGGATGATAAAATTGTTTTTCTGAGACGTTAACGGAGATCAAAAAGGGAGAGTTGGAATAGGCTTGCCAGCGTTGGTTCTGATCACATGCCGTGTTTAAAATCCATTGGGTAAGGGGCACGAGAAACTCGGATTGATCACTCCAGGGTAAAAATTGATGGGGTGATAATAGGCCTTTTTTAGGATGCTGCCAGCGAATGAATGCCTCCATGGTTTCAATGGTTTTGGTCTGCCAATTAATTTGGGGCTGATAAAATAATTCAAGCTCATGTTGTTCCAAGGCTCGCTCTAGACGCTTTTCAACAATTTCTAGCCGTTTAACTTCTTCTTCGGATTTATCAGCACTTGTGTTGGGCATTTCAAACCGCACATCCACCGCCGTTTCAAAGGAAGATGGTGAGAGTTTCCTCGACTGCGTACTCGACTGTTCAACGGGGGGCGTATAGTAAATCGGTTGTAAATTACGTTGCAGATCCCCTAAAACCTGATCAATATTATTCTCATCGGGAAGATAGAGAACGGTACTGTATCGTATTTCTGGCTCAAAGGGCTTATTCCCTGCCATGACGGGAATCACGAGGGGTTTCATTAGACGATTGGCGATCGCCGCCAAACTATCTTTGTCTTGAACTTTTGAAAGTAACAGAATAAATTGATCGTTATCCCAGCGGGAAACAATATCCCCATTGCGTAAACCAAATTTCAGTTTTTTGCCCGCCTCCTGCAGCAAGAGATTGGCAACACCGTCCCCTCTTTTGCGTTTCATCTCCGTCCAATTCGCCATCTGACAGAGCAACAAACCTACCTGGGTCTGATTGCGCCGAGCATTGGAGACGGCAATATTTAAATACTCGACAAATAGGGTTCTGTTGGGGAGATCGGTAACCGTGTCCAGGTAGGATTGTTCATGAAACGTATCCTCATCGGACTGGGGCAAGACAATCGGTTCTTCCCGCTGAGCCGCTAAAAAGGAGCTAGATTGTGCAGAGATGGTTTCATAGTCAGATCCCGGCTGTGATGAATCCACCAGCGGTGCTGATGGCATATCAATGCTTTGCCCCGACGTATGATAACTGGCATTAATATTGCAACCAAAGTTAATTAAATCGCCATTCTTGAGTTCATGAATTAACCGTTTTTCCCCATTAACAAAAACACCATTCTGGCTCTTGTTTCCGTCTAAATCCCCATCAATAATCCAAAAGCATTCCTCTTGGGTGCCACTATTAATTTTACGAACCAACGTGGCGTGATGACGGGATGCCTGGCGGGAATTTAACTGGATATCTGACTGGGTGTGACGGCCAATCATATACTGATAGTCATTCAAGACAATGGTTCTTCTTCTGGCTGCGTCCTCTAGGACAAGGATGTGTTGTTTCATGGGGATTCATTAAAAGCGTAGGATTCGAAGCATCAAAACTGAAGAACGCTTAAGGGGCGGTCTATCCGTAACACCGACCAGGAGATAGTGGGAAACCGTGAGTATAAGCCGCAATGCCTAGAACTTTTTTCCCTAATCGGGCTGAAATGCCGTTTATTTTAACACTTGCAACCCTTGATAGTCCGTGGCATATCAAACCATGGGGTCAGGTGGTAGTCTTAATTTTATTTTGCCGTAAAAGCTCAGTGATGGCATCGATTTTCAACGGCTTGCTAAACCAAAAACCTTGAATTTCTTGACATTCTAACCGTTGTAATGAATCAAGTTGTTGGGGGGTTTCAACCCCTTCGCTAATCACCCTGAGTCCTAACTTTTTGCCGAGGGCCATCACGCTAGCAACAATAGCTTCATTAATGGGGTTGCTATTCAGGTCTCGCACAAAGGATTCATGAACTTTAATTATTCCAAATTTGAATTTTTGTAAGCAAGAAAGGGTTCCTTGACCCGTGCCAAAATCATCTAAAGATAGGTTAACCCCAATATCATTCAACGTTTTTAAGGTAGATAAGGAATAGTCAAGGTTATCCATCACAATACTTTCGGTGATTTCAATGGTTAACCAGCGAGGCTCTAACTGGATCTCTGCTAAAATTTGCTGAATATTATTAATTAATTGGGGATTTTGGAACTGATTAAGGGATAAATTAACGCAGACAGGCAACGGAGAAAAACCAGCCTCCTGCCACTGTTTATTTTGTTGACACGCCGTTTTTAAGATCCATTCCCCAATGGGCACAATCAGGTCTGTCTTTTCCGCCAAGGGAATTAAATTCACGGGGGAAATCTCACCGATGTCGGGATGATGCCACCGCAAGAGAGCTTCGATACTTGTAATCTCGGAGTTGTTGACTTGGAAAATGGGTTGATAGGAGAGATAGAATTGCTGCTTTTCGAGGGCTTCGTAGAGTAGATTTTCTAGACGGAAGAATAGACTGGCTTTTTTGGCTAACTTTTCATCAAAGAACGCATAGGATTCAAAATATTTTTCTTGAATTTGCTCTAGGGCGGTGTGGGCATTTTTGAGGAGGCTAAGACTGTCTTCCCCCCCATCGGGATAAACAGCGATACCCATTTTGCCTTTCAGGTGAATTCCCTGCCCCGAGACTTCAATGGTGTCTTCGAGTTGGTCAAGCAGCTCCCTCACCGTTACAGCCAAGGCCCCATTGTCCCCCGGATCTTTGAGTAAAATGACAAATTTTTTCCCTTGCCACCGACAGGCTAATCCTTGCTTCTCTAAACTTTTATTCAGTCGCTCTGCCACAGTTTTTAGTAGAACCTCTTCACAATTCAAGCCAAAGGCATTGATCATTCGCTCGAAATTGTAGAAATCCAGGAAAAGCATGGCCAGTCGCCCCTGATCCCGTTGTACCTTGGCCAAGGCGATCGCCAGTTGTTCTTCAAAAAAGGCCCGATTGGGTAAGCCCGTCACGGGATCATAAAACGTATGTTGGGCTAAGCTATTTTCCGCTTGCTGACGGCGGGTAATGTCGACTAAATAGCTACGAATAATTTGGGTTTCTGTTAGATAATGAACGTATTGCTCATAGGATTCATCGGCGAGTTTAACCTCCCTGAGCAACAAATTGCCGCGAATATTCTGGGCTTGATTTAATAATCCTTCTAGAATCGGATGGGTGATTCCTTTATCATTGATGTCTTTAAACTTAATGCTGGCCGGCGGATTAAGGTAGACGATTTTGCCGCTAAAATCGATCTCGACAATGGGATGGGGATTGAGTTCAGCAAAGGACGAAAAACGTACTAAATCCACAGACACTTGAGCTTCGTGGGAGAGGTCCTGCTCGTCATTAATCACGGTTGACTTACTATCATTTTCCCCCAAGGATTGACGGGAGATATCCTCGAAGGAAAGATTGCCATCTATTGGACTAAAGAGGGCAATCTCCAAGGAAGTGGAAACAATGTAATAACTTGCTTTTGACTGACTCCCGAATAAAATAACGTCTCCATGTTTGAGATCGTGGGATTCCGCATTCTGTCCGTTAATGATTAGCCCATTAGTGCTGCGATTCCCTTCTAAATCCCCATCCAAAATGCGATAGGAATAGCTCTCATTTTTGGGATTGGGCTTAATTCTAATCAGGGTGGCATGATGACGAGAAACCACTTGATCGTAGATAACAATGTCGTTACTCGACTCCCTGCCGATGGAGTAAGTGGGTTCGTCTAGCGCAATAATACGACGTGCTTTTTGGTCTTCTATCACAAAAATATGTCGAAATTCAGGCGAGTTAGTCATCATATTTAGATTAGACAGAGAAGGAAGGGCAAGGCTATCTGTTAGCTCTAGCAGCAGAGAGTAAACTCAGGCTCATTATTATACTTAGTTTGACATACTAGCTAGCAGATTGAGCGTACCTTTGTTGTTAAGTTTGTTGACAGCGCCCTGTCGATCAAGTAAAGACCAGAAACCAAAGGCGTTACCCAGGCAGAATGGCTAGCTCCGCCGTAATTGTTGCTGCAAAAAGTGGCTCATTTCCTTCGCTCGGAGGGGGCGGCTGAGCCAAAATCCTTGGACTTCTTGACAATGGAGTTGTTGCAAGAGACTCAGTTGGGTTTCGGTTTCCACCCCTTCGGCCACAATGCGATATTGGCAGCCCTTGGCAAGGGTCAACATGGCGGCGATCAGGGCCATTTCCTGGGAACTTCCCCGGAGTTGTCGGATCAAATTTTGGTCTATTTTGACGGTTTCTAGGGGAAATTGGGTAATAAAACCAATTCCGGTATAACCCCGCCCAAAGTCATCGAGGGCAATTCTGACCCCAAATTTATGCAGTTCATTAAGAATCTGTTGGGCCTGTTTGGGGTGCTGACGAAGAATGGCCTCCGTAATTTCTAGCTCTAGCCATTGGGGGTCTAAGCCGCTCTCCGCTAGGATTTTGCCCACGACGGCCACCAGATCGTCTCGATAAAATTCAGTGGCAGACAGGTTAACGGCGATCGCCATGGGGGGAATCCCGTCTTTCTGCCAAGCTAAGGCCTGATGGCAAGCGGCGGTTAGGATCCAATCACTTAATTCAAAAATTAAATTGCTGTGGGCCGCAATGGGGATGAGTTTGTGGGGAGGAATATCGCCCACCTCGGGGTGTTCCCACCGTAGTAGGGCTTCAACGCCGGTGATATTGCCGCTTTGCAGATGGAGTTGGGGTTGGTAGTGGAGACTGAGTTGGCGTTTTTCAAGGGCCTGTTGTAACAGGGTTTCCAACCGTGTCTGGTAAAAGGCTTCGGTGCTAAAGCGAGGATTGTAAAACTGAAACTGGTTAAACCCTTCCCGTCGGACTTTTTGGAGGGCGACGTTGGCATGGGTAAGGAGGTCTAAGGGCGTTTGGCCATCATCGGGGTAAAGGGCAATCCCAATATTACTGTTAAGGCGAATATCATGTTTTTCTAACACAGTGGGGGTTTTGAAGATCTCAAAAATTCGTTCAGCGATGCGAATTGCCTCTTCTGGACCTTTCGGTTTGGTTAACAAGATGGCTAAGGTGCCCCCATCCCATTGGGTCACTTCATCCCCGGTGCCCAAACAGTCGGCGATCGCCCTGTGGAACGCCAGGAGGGCCCGGTCCCCCATCTGATAATCATAGCTTTGGTTAATTTGCTCTAAGGACTCCAGATGGACGAGCATCACTCCAACGGGTTGTTGACGACGTTCAGCAACATTGATGGCCAGGGACAATTCTTTTTCGAGATATAGGCGATTGGGTAACTGGGAAATGGGATCGGTGAGGGGGGAGATGGCGAGGGCGTCCTCCGGGGATTGCCCAACTGCTGGCTGGTGGAAGACAAAACAGTCAACCCATTGTTCCCCCCACTGTTGTCGGTAAACCGTTGCCCCTAAAGAAACGGTTGTGCCGTCCTGCCGTTGGTATGGGGTTGCGGGTAACGTAATGGGGCTTTGGTCATTTAACGGCAGTAACAGGCGATCGATGGTTTCTGGATCCTCCCCCATGACTTGATACAACGTCAGGGTGGTCATTGCCGATGGGGCATAGCCCAATAAACGACCATAGGCGGCGTTAGCCTCCACAATGGCTTTGGAATTCACCGCCACCACCGCAATACCCTCCTCAGAACAACGACGATAAATCTCTAAACGACGTTGTAACCCCACGTACTGGTTTTGGGCATGGCGATAGTCGGTAATATCATCGCAGTAACACCGCAAACGACTCCGATCCGGTGTTAGAAAAACCTGTTGTTTGAAAACCTTATCCCCCACCGTAATCTCTCGCTCGAGTTGTCGCCCCTCCTGGGTTAACGGTAGATCAACGAGGCCCTGCACCAACTCATGTTGACTTTGAACTGCCATCAATTCAGGGAATAATGACTTGGCGATCGGATTGGCATACAGAATCTGCCCAGAGGTCGTCAGCTCAATAATTAACTGAGAACTGTATTCACTCAACGTCACCAAACGTCCCGTCTGTTGGGTGGGACTTTTATCAACATCGGGTAACTCTTCGTTGAAGACAACCGCCGTTGAGAAAGCAGCATCCTCTTCCACCTCCACCGCCTCATGGTCAAAGTCATCAGGGCTATCAAACTCATCATTGGCCATTAAATTTTCAAAATTTAGCGGGTCAACGTAGGTTTCATCCCCCGATGGGGGGGCGCGATCGGGCATTTCTGGCATCGGTCCGACCTTGAGGGGTTCCAACTCCGATTCCGTGGTCAAATTCATCACATGGTAGCTAGCCTTTGACTTATTCCCAAACCGAATTAGGTCACCATGTTCTAGCTCGTGGGACAAACAATACTGACCATTGACAACAATGCCATTAGTACTCCGTTTTCCCTGGAGATTGCCGTCGATCAACCGATAGGTATAGTGATTGTTTTGATAATCATTGACACGGATCAATGTGGCGTGGTGTCGGGATACCTGACGGTCATAGATCGGAATTGCACTGTTGGGATCGCGCCCCAGGTCGTAGGTATTTTCCTCTAAGGAGACGATACGGCGCGATTTCTGATCCTCGATAACAAGGACATGGCGGACAACGGTGTCGTTACTCATTGGTGACGAAGCTCAAGGTGAAAGGGGAAGAGTAAATAGAGGGGAAATGGGAAACGACCGAGAACGGTCAGGGAGGATTCAGCCCCATTATTAACACAATTAGACTGAGAGGGAATAACCCTGTTTTTAAAGCAAATATAAAGGGTGTACCGGCTAGCAACCCTCTGGGGGCTTGCCATTGATCACAGTTTGGACTCCTTAAAACTAGCAAGAAAAGAATCGAATGTCCCTTGTTTTTTCGGTTTGTGATAGGACTCTTCACGAAGAGGCTTTATAATTTACTCGGATGCCTATCTGTCATGACCCAGAGCCGTCCTGTCACCGGAACCGGGTCTGTCGCATTGAGACTTCCCTCTGTCACGCCCCCCCTCTCACCCCGTGGCCCTATTGTTTAGTTGTCTTGCCGTGAGGAGCGCATTAATTCTGTGTTTGTCTTAACTGGTTACGAGTATTTTCTGGGCTTTCTAATCATTTGTAGCTTAGTGCCGATCTTAGCCCTGACGGCTTCTAAATTACTGCGTCCCCGGAATGGTGGTCCTGAGCGGCAAACAACCTATGAGTCAGGCATGGAGCCCATCGGCGGTGCTTGGATTCAATTCAATATTCGCTACTATATGTTCGCCCTAGTGTTTGTTGTCTTTGATGTAGAAACGGTATTCCTATATCCCTGGGCGGTTGCCTTTAGTCAGTTAGGCCTGTTAGCCTTTGTAGAAGCCTTAATTTTTATTGCCATTCTGGTGGTTGCGCTAGTTTATGCTTGGCGAAAAGGGGCACTGGAATGGTCGTAGGTGCCAGGGTATCATCGCCAACAGTCACTGACTCTGCTTTACTTTACGCTTTCGTAAAATCTCCTGAATCTTGAAAATATGAGTCCCAACCCACCCAATCTAACTGACCTTGAACAGGCTGCCGCCGCTAGGATTCTGAATCCGGCCAGCCGTAGTCAAGTCACCCAGGATTTGTCGGAAAATGTCATCCTGACCACCGTTGATGATTTGTACAACTGGGCAAAGTTATCTAGCCTGTGGCCCCTGCTCTATGGCACTGCCTGTTGTTTTATCGAGTTTGCGGCCCTAATCGGTTCTCGCTTTGATTTCGACCGCTTTGGCCTCGTTCCCCGCTCTAGTCCCCGTCAAGCAGATTTGATTATTACGGCCGGGACAATCACCATGAAAATGGCCCCTGCCCTGGTGCGTCTTTATGAGGAGATGCCGGAACCCAAATATGTCATTGCCATGGGCGCCTGTACGATTACCGGGGGAATGTTTAGTAGTGATTCCACCACGGCGGTGCGCGGCGTCGATAAGCTGATTCCCGTTGATGTCTATATTCCTGGTTGCCCCCCTCGCCCAGAGGCAATTTTTGATGCCATTATCAAACTCCGCAAAAAGCTGGCCAATGAGTCGATCCAAGAGCGTGAGTTTAGTCAACAAACCCATCGGTTCTACAGCACTCCCCACCAAATGAAGGCCGTCGCCCCCATTTTAGACGGCAAATATTTACAGCAAAGCACCCGCAGCACCCCCCCTCGGGAATTAACGGAAGCCATGGGAATGCCTGTGCCTCCGGCTTTAGCAACGTCTCAACAAAAGGAGCAATTAGATCGTGGCTGAGGAAACATCCCCCAATACCCAAGACGTGACCCCCGCCGAAACGGCGATCGCCCCAGCGGGGCCCACGTCAAC
>JAYKHU010000142.1:0-5082 GCA_035285105.1 Synechocystis sp. | reverse complement strand
GATTTAGACAAAAACCCGGTGGTTTAACGAGGGCATTTGTTGGCGCACTTGTTTGAGGCGATCGGGATTAATTTCGGCGATCGCCAGCCCTGGTTCCTCCCCGGCATCGGCTAGGATCATGCCCCAGGGGTCAATAATCATGGCGTGGCCATGGGTGTAGCGGCGTTCGTAATGGCAACCGGTTTGGGCCGGGGCGATCACATAACAGGTATTTTCAATGGCCCGGGCCTGGAGTAAGACCTGCCAATGATCCTTGCCGGTGTAGGCGGTAAAGGCAGCGGGGACAAACAAAATATCGGCCCCTTGACGGGATAGGTAACGGTACAACTCAGGAAAGCGCACATCGTAACAGATGGATAACCCCAGATTTCCCAACGTTTCCGAATGATATATGGGGGGAAATTTTTGCCCCGCCATCACCGTGGAAGATTCCCAATAGGTATTGCCATCGGGCACATTGACATCAAACAGATGAACTTTATGGTAGCGGGTTAACTCCTCGCCATTGGGGGCCACCAACGTCGCCGCATTGTAAGCTTTACCATTTTCCCCTGGCACCGGTACCGGAAACCCCCCCGCTAAGAGGGTGACTTGAAAGCGTTGGGCCATGGTATGCAAAAACTTTTCCGTCGCTTCGGCGATCGCCGGTGCCTTTTCTAATTTGTCAGTTTCATTGCCCAAAAAAGCAAAATTTTCCGGTAGCCCAATTAACTCTGCCCCCTGACGTACTGCTAAATCAATTAACTCTTCCGCCTCCTGTAAATTCGCCATTAAATCAGGACGACTGGTCATTTGCAGCGCAGCAGCTAAATAGGGTTTCATGGAATTATTGCTGAGAAAAATGGCAGATTAGGCTAGCAGTATATTTTAGCCCGATCAGGCGAAGGGCTAAGCCCCTTTTGAAAATTTTGCGGAATTAATAGGCGCAACGCTTCCCCCACGGAACGGTGATGGCCGGGGGACAAATCGTTATAATGCCCTAATGTCCTGGGCGTAATTGCCGGTTTACCCCTGCCGCAGACCAGCCCCCATCATCACTCCCCGTCGTTTCGCCTAAATTTATTTGTTCTTTACCTGTGTCCTACGCCATTGATTTCGGTACCACCAATACAGTCATCGCACGCTGGAATGGTGCCACTCAGCAGGGGGACGTGGTCGAACTGCCCCCATTTTCCCAAATTGTCAGCCAAAATCCCCCCCTGATTCCGAGCCTGCTGTACGTAGAACAGGCGGATCAAGGCAAACTCCTGTTAGGGAAACAAGTTTTAGACCAGGGACGGAATAACCCTTCAGATCCCCGCTTTTTCCGCAACGTTAAACGGGGCATTGGGGCGCCGGTACAGGGCTTTTTGCCGGTCTTAGAGGGCTGTGAACTGTCCTTTGAGCGGCTCGGTGAATGGTATTTGCAGCGTTTGATCGCCGAAATTGCCCAGCAGGATCCCCAGGGGGCCAATTCGTTGGTGCTGACGGTGCCGGTGGATAGTTTTGAGTCCTATCGTTACTGGCTCAGCCAAACCTGTCAGGGGTGGGGGGTGGAGGAAGTCCGCTTACTGGATGAACCCACGGCGGCGGCGTTGGGGTACGACCTGGGGGACGCCAATCAGGTGTTGGTCTTAGATTTCGGGGGCGGCACAGCGGATTTTGCCTGGGTGCAGCTCGATGCCAACCGAGCCAAATCCCAGGGCGGGTTTCTGTTGAAATGGGGAGACCGCTTGATGGGGAACAAAAGTGGCGATCGCCCGAAAATTGCCAAGGTGATAGCCAAGGCCGGCACCAACGTTGGGGGGAGTGATATTGACCAATGGATTGTTGACCATTTCGCCCAAACCCAGGGGGTGCAAGCATCTACAGTAGTGAGACGGTTGGCAGAACGTTTAAAGATTGCCCTGTCCCATCAAACCCAGGCGGAAGAGGTCTATTTTGATGACCAAACCTTTGAGAGTTACCAATTTAGTCTGGAGCGGGGGCAATTAGCCGATCTTTTAAATCATCATCAGGTGTTTTCCCGTTTAGATGCCCTGTTGTCCCAGGTTTTACAAATGGCCCAGCAACAGGGCCTCGGTGTTAACAGCCTAGACGCGGTGTTAGTGGTGGGGGGCACCAGTCAATTACCGATGATCCAAGACTGGATTCACGCCCAATTTCCCCAAACCAAAATCCATACCCATCAGCCCTTTGCGGCGATCGCCCTGGGGGCATTGCAACTCTTCCAGGGCAAAACGGTGCAGGATTATCTCTACCACAGCTATGGGGTGCGTTACTGGAATCGACGCAAAAATCGTCATAATTGGCATCCCATCATTAAAAGTGGCCAGCCCTATCCCATGACCGAGGCGATCGCCCTCACCCTGGGGGCCTCCTTGGAGAATCAACCCAGTATTGAACTGATCATTGGGGAATTGGGATCCACCGCCGGTGCCACGGAAGTCTATTTCGACGGCAACCAATTACGAACCCGGGTGTTAAGTCACGAAGAATTTACGGTGTACCCCCTCAATGACCGGGATGGTGCCCGTCAAATTGCCCAACTCTCCCCCCCCGGTACCCCCGGTGGCGATCGCCTCAAAGTGGAATTTTGGGTGGATGAAAACCGTTACCTACGGCTCAGTGTCGAAGATTTATTACAACAAACCCCCTTACTCAGCAATCAAGTGGTAGCCCAACTTCGCTAGACCCACCGGGATAACGGCCCCCGTCTAACCAACGGTTCTTGTTACAATTAGTAACATTCCAGTTATTCCTCCAGAAACATGACCCCAGCCCTATTACCTGTTGCCGACCCAGACAATACGGTGGTGATTGATGCAGTCGTTGAAGAGATCCATCCCCCCCGGTTGCCCAAAGGTCACCTCGAAGACTTGGGGCCAGTCAGCGACATGTTTCCGGAAAGCTGGGAATATAATCCAGACCTGATTACCGAGTTTTATCGCAAGCGTCCGTTGCAGGTATTGGGACGCTTAATCAACATTATTTTTCCCCTGGTCGGTTTTATGGTGGGGATTTGGTGGACAAAATTACGGGGCAAAGATCCCCGGTTGTCCCGTCAGAAGGCGATCCAGTTGCGGGAATTGCTGACCGATTTAGGGCCGACCTATATCAAAGTGGGTCAAGCCCTCTCCACCCGACCGGATTTAGTGCCGCCGATTTTCCTAGATGAATTGACGACCCTCCAGGACCAACTCCCCTCCTTTGATAACGAAGTGGCCTACGGCTTTATCGAAGAAGAACTGGGCGCTCCCGCCTCGGAAATTTATGCGGAACTGTCTGCCCAACCGATCGCCGCCGCCTCCTTAGGGCAAGTGTACAAAGGACGTTTGAAAACGGGGGAAGCAGTGGCGGTTAAGGTACAACGCCCCGATTTAGTCAAACGCATCACCCTGGATATTTACATCATGCGTTCCCTGTCCCTGTGGGCAAATCGCTCGGTGAAACGCCTGCGGTCTGATTTGGTGGCCATTACCGATGAACTGGCCAGCCGCATTTTTGAAGAAATGAATTATTTCCAAGAAGCGGTCAATGCCGATAAATTTGCCAAACTCTATGGGGAATTACCGGAAATCTATGTGCCCAAAATCTATTGGGACTACACCGGGCGACGGGTGTTAACCATGGAATGGGTAGAAGGCATCAAACTCACCAACATTCGGGCCATCCAAGCTAAAGGCATTGACGCCACCCACTTGGTTGAGGTGGGGGTACAGTGTTCCCTGCGACAACTGTTGGAACATGGCTTTTTCCATGCCGATCCCCACCCCGGCAATTTGTTAGCCATGGAAGATGGGCGTTTAGCCTACCTTGACTTCGGCATGATGAGCAACATTAAACCCTACCAACGCTATGGGTTGATTGAAGCGGTGGTGCATTTGGTGAATCGGGATTTTGATTCGTTGGCTAAGGATTATGTCAAGTTAGAATTTCTCAAACCCGACACCGATTTGTCCCCCATTATTCCGGCCTTGAGTCAAGTGTTTGGCAACGCCCTGGGGGCCAGCGTGGCGGAATTGAACTTTAAAAGCATCACCGATCAGATGTCGGCCATGATGTACGAATTTCCTTTCCGGGTTCCGGCCTATTACGCCTTAATTATTCGTTCCATGGTGACCCTGGAAGGCATTGCCATTGGCATTGATCCCCAGTTTAAAGTCTTAAGTAAAGCCTATCCCTACATTGCCAAACGCTTACTAACGGATCAATCGGAAGAATTACGCACCTCGTTAAAGGAATTGTTATTTAAAGATCAAAGTTTTCGTTGGAATCGCCTAGAAAATTTACTCCGCAATGCCAAAAACTCCCCAGGATTTGATTTTGATTACGTGTTGAATGAATCAACGGACTTTTTGCTTTCGGAACGGGGGCAATTTATCCGCGATCGCCTGGTGTCAGAATTGGTCAATGGTCTTGATCGGCTGGGACGAAATACCTGGGACCAGGTCACCCATCAACTACGGGAATGGGTCGGGTTCAAACAATCCCCCAGCAACGGCAAACTTGCTGTGGCGGCCCCCACCGCCCCCTTTGCCGACGAACCCCACACCTGGGAACATTTACAAAATGTTTGGCAAATTCTTAAGGAAACCCCCGGCTTTGATCCCGTTAAATTTGTGCCAGTGTTTAGCCAACTACTAATCGATCCCACCTCCCGCCGCATGGGACAACAGGTAGCCGAAGGACTGCTCCAAAAGGCGATCGCCCGACTGATTCGCCAATGGGCGTTGGCCTTGGATGGAGAGACCAATCTTCCCCTTAATATGCCTAAACTCTAGGGAGTGATCCGAAAAATTAGCCAAAATCCACACCGATCAGCAGATCCAATGGTCGGCAATCCGTGACCTCAGCCGGTGGCCTTGTAGCAATGATTACGAGACCTGTTTTAACATCTGGCTATTATGAAGAAATTGTAATGTGATCAGATGCCCGTCCTCACCCGAGAGAGGCTTGGATGATCTTGCCCGTTGTATTGTTTATCCCCTAGGACTTTTTCGCCATGACTTCCCCTGCCCAGCCCCAACGTCCCCAGGTGGTGATTATTGGCGGCGGTTTTGCCGGTCTTTACACCGCTAAGCACCTTAAAAATGTGCCGGT
>JAYKHU010000141.1:0-3565 GCA_035285105.1 Synechocystis sp. | reverse complement strand
CCATTGATCTAAATCACTGTCAGGCTCTCTTGCTGGCAATTATAATTTTTCTTACAAATCGCCAGTACACAACGTTACTAAGCTTATGTCCCCCCTCCAACGTCGCGCTTTCCGTCATCCCCTGCTGACTGCTAACTCCTTTTCTCCCAAGCTAGGGGCTGTGCTCGTTAAGGCCGGGTTGATTACCCATGGGCAACTCAACGTCGCTTTATATGAGCAATCACAATATGAGGAGCGACTCGGTGCAATCTTAGCGATGCATGGCTGGATCGCCCAGGAAACGGTGGACTTTTTCGCCAGTCATTTGGATGACGAACTGTTCTTAGACTATCAACGCCCGATTGGCTCTTATTTTCGCCAAGCCAAATTGTTGAGCAATGAAGACATTGAGGCAATTTTGTCCGCCCAGGAGAGATTTAAGCTTCCTTTCGGTGTGGTCGCCGTCATGCAAGGGTTCCTCAAACAAGAAACCGTTGACTTTTTCCTCGCCGCCATGTGTAAAAAATTCTCAGAAATATCACACCATCGGCTGACCAAGAACGGAATCTACGTCTAGGGTTGTGGGCCACCTTTGATCAAGATCACACCCCCTTTCTACGTGAAATCACTGAAGAGTTTATCGTTTGCCGCAACAATAGTCCCATAAAGGAAATCAGTTTTCCTTGTCATCTCATTAAGCGTTGAGCGAAAAGTTGCGGAGGACTCACTATGAAAGGCCCTTTAAAATTCATCAGAAATCTTGATCAGGTATTGCCCCTGGCAGTCAATGGCAATCCCAAAGGGAATCGTTCTGAGGCTCTTAAAGGCTTTTCTGGGCAATCAATGGCCCATCCCCGTTTCACACTCAACCTCTACTTACGGCTGCACCGTTCCCGTCAGTATCCAGTGGGTTGTCCTGCCAATGGCTTCAGTCTTTTAGAAGTACTGTTTTCGCTCGTTATCCTGGGTATTTTAACTGCGGTCATCGTCCCGAATTTATTCCCCCAAGTTAGCAAGTCCCGAGAAACGTCCGCCCGTCTTCATTTGTCTGCCTTTAACCGCATTCAGACGGGGCATCATTTAGAATTTTCTGAATTTGCCAGTTCTTTTGATGTCCTAGGGTTAAACAATGAAGACAGTTATTACGATTACACCGTTGCCTTTTCCTCAGGCAATATGGCGATCGCCACTGCCCAACCAAAAACTGATGGCATGAAAGGGTTTACGGGGGCTGTTTGTCTTAGCAATGTCAGTCAAGTGCAAACATTTATTGTTGAAGACATTGTTGATCAGTCCGCCATTGATTGCACAGTTGCCGCAACAAGCACGGGCGCAGGGACGGGTACGGGGACAGGGACGGGGACGGGTACAGGGACAGGGACGGGTACAGGGACAGGGACGGGTACAGGCAATAATGGGGTCGGTAACGGCGGTGGCAATAACGGAGTGGGTAATAATAGTGGCGGGAATAACGGAGTCGGCAATGGCGGTGGTAATAACGGTGGCGGGAATAATGGAGTGGGTAATGGTGGCGGAGGGAATAACGGAGTCGGCAACGGTGGCGGCAACGGCAAAGGAGCGTAAGGTCACGGGAGCGGGATAACAACGGAAGGACAACAGGGCAATCCTTGCTTGGCTAGATTGCATGACTTATGATTTTTATAAAGCGTTTTTCGTTTCCCATCCTCATCAAACAGCGGTTAATACGGGTATGACCAAGATCGAAACCAGAACCGAGCCTATGGTATTAAACATGGGCCCCCATCATCCCTCCATGCACGGGGTGCTCAGGCTGATTGTCACCCTGGACGGGGAAGATGTGGTGGATTGTGAACCGGTCATTGGCTATCTGCATCGGGGCATGGAAAAAATTGCCGAAAGTCGCACCAATGTGATGTATGTGCCCTATGTGAGCCGGTGGGACTATGCGGCGGGGATGTTTAATGAAGCGATTACGGTCAATGCCCCCGAAAAATTGGCAGACATTGAAGTCCCCAAGCGGGCGCAATATATCCGCGTCATTATGTTGGAACTGAACCGCATCGCCAATCACCTGTTATGGCTGGGGCCATTCATGGCCGATGTCGGCGCCCAAACACCGTTCTTTTATATCTTCCGGGAACGGGAAATGATCTATGACCTCTGGGAAGCGGCCTCCGGGATGCGGTTGATCAATAACAATTATTTCCGCATCGGTGGCGTCGCGGTGGATCTACCCTACGGCTGGATCGACAAGTGCGAAGATTTTTGTGATTACTTCCTGCCCAAGGTGGACGAGTATGAAAAATTAATCACCAACAACCCTATTTTTCGCCGTCGGGTGGAAGGGGTCGGCACCATCAGTCGGGATGAAGCCATCAATTGGGGACTGTCTGGCCCCATGCTCCGGGGGTCTGGGGTGAAATGGGATTTACGGAAAGTAGATCATTACGAATGCTACGACGACTTTGAGTGGGAGGTGCAATCTGAAACCGCTGGGGATTGTTTTGCCCGTTACCTGGTGCGGATTCGGGAAATGCGCGAATCCATTAAGATTATTCGCCAAGCATTGAAAGGAATTCCCGGTGGCCCCTACGAAAATCTGGAAGCAAAACGCTTACAGGAAGGGAAAAAGTCTGAATGGAACGATTTTCAATACCAATACATCGCCAAAAAAGTCGCGCCGACGTTCAAAATCCCCGAGGGAGAACACTACGTTCGCTTAGAAAGCGGCAAGGGAGAACTGGGGATTTTCATCCAAGGTAACAACGATGTCTTTCCCTGGCGCTGGAAAATTCGTTCAGCGGATTTTAACAACTTACAAATTCTGCCCCACATCTTAAAAGGCGTCAAAGTTGCGGACATTATGGCGATCCTCGGTAGCATCGACATCATTATGGGGTCGGTGGATCGCTAACCCGCTGAAAAAATACGTACAGCTTGATTGATCCCCGTTTCGAGAGAGCGGGGATTTTCTTTGCCTGGGTCACGGCCAGTCATTCGGCGATCGCCATTTTGCCCCTAAAATAGTTACCATAAACTAAACCCGACAAAAAAAGTCGGGATTGATTGACGCTCATTTTTGCCCGTGATAGCATTCCCAAAGATTAATGAAAACAGGATTGTTCCCGATGACCGTTGCTACTCCCGTCGCTCCCGAATTTATTTCCGCTTGTACAAAGCTAGTGTCCAAGGAAGGCGGCACCGAATATCCCCTCAAGGCATTGCATATTTGTGAAGAAACCTTTGCCCCCTTGGAAGTGGCCTATGATTATGATTTAATTCGTCGCCACGTCAGCCGGGAAACCATTGAAGCGGGCCCAAATTCCATCTGGCGCTATCGAGCCTTTTTGCCAGTAACGGGCACCGATGTCATCGACGTGGGCACCGGCATGACTCCGTTGGTCAAATCCCAACGCTTAGCCCGTCGGTTAGGGTTAAAAAATCTCTACATCAAAAACGATGCGGTCAATATGCCCACCCTCAGTTTCAAAGACCGGGTGGTTTCCGTGGCCCTCACCCGTGCCCGGGAATTGGGTTTTAGCACCGTCTCCTGTGCCAGCACCGGCAATTTGGCCAACTCCACCGCGGCGATCGCCGCCCATGC
>JAYKHU010000140.1:0-8001 GCA_035285105.1 Synechocystis sp. | reverse complement strand
AATCTTCGGGTTTGAGGACAGGGGCCTTGGGTTGAATGGTTAGTTTGCCCGCATCGTAGGCGGCTTTTAAAGTTTGGTAATCCTGGGCTTGCTGGGCCGTATCCGCTTTACAATCCGCCACACTTTTGTAATACAGGGCTTCAATTTTTTCTTCCCCCTTGCCGCCGGATTGGGGTTTAAGCAGGTCGGGTTTATTGCTCTTGCAACTACTGCTGAGCAAGGCCAGCACGGCGGCGATCGCCAAATACTGCTTCACCTGCTGGCGATAAATGGGATGGGATTGGTGGAAAACCGGTTGAGACTCTGGGGGAGACATAGGGCGGCCGACTCACAGGAAGATCACGAGCATTTTAGCGAATGGGAATAGCATCGATCACCTTATCCGTTTGCTGCCAAAAACGAGGGCGCACTAGACGGTGGAGCAAAACAAAAAGGGTTTGCAATTCATTGGGGTGAGAGCGCCGAAACCACTGCCCCGGACGACAAAAGAGTAAATGCACTAGATGACGGTATTGGGAGGGAGTCACGGCAACAAATTGCAGATCAATCATGGGGGCTGAGCGATGATCGTTGTGAGTAACCACCCGACTCACCTGCGCCTTTAAGGTTATGGAGCCAGGCCATTCATTGATCTGAATATCCATCTCAACGTCATCACCCGGGGCAAGTCTGGGGTTGGGAATTGTCCCGAGCTGAACCCTTACCCCTTGCTCAGAAATGAGTTGGGTGCTGCCGGGAACCTGATTATCTTGCCAACGTAATTGCACCGGTTTGGTTAACTTAAACCAATGGTAATCATCCGTCTTCGGCGGATCAATACAGGCCCAAATCGCAAGGGTCAGAATAACTAGATTATAAATCCACCAAAAGATTAAAATCCCCACAGTTCCCTCCGACAAATCAGCAAACGCGGTGGGGATCATTGCGGTGGGAGCGTGACGTTCCCACAAAAATTTCACTAAGGTCAATCCATTGCCCAACCAGAGCAAGCCTAGGGGAATGGTTAACCAGAAATTAACTTGAAAACGGCTGGATAAAAATGATTTTGGGGTGACAATAAACCCCCGGGCAAAGGGACGAATGAGGGTTTGAACAACGGCCCAACTGAAAGGAATAGCATGAACAACGGTATACACTTCCGATAAGAAAAAAGATGAGGAGCGACCACTCAACCAATGTAATGCCAGTAAGAGTAAAAATTGGGGTAGAAATAAGAAATATAGCCATTCATCGGGGGTAATAATCACCGGGAAAACATAGGCTAGACCGCAAATAATGGGAATCAATAATGTCAGTAACCGGGGAAAACTCGTCAACCAAAACGCAAGATTACTCAAATGGGCAATGCGCTGACGGAGGGTGAGGCCAGCAATAGTTAAAGGATTAGCGGGGATAAAAAAGGCCTGTAGACTACCCATTAACCACCGTTGATATTGACCAATGTAATCATTCAACTTTTCCGCCGCTAAACCAGCACTAAGATTTTCATCCAGGTAAATCACCCGTTGATGGCGGGATTCCAGCATGATGCCAGTGAAATAATCTTCGGATAAGGATTCCGTCACAAAACCACCAATGGCTTCGAGATCCCGACGGCGCACCACAAAGGCTGACCCATCACAAATGGTGGCGCCCACACTACTGTTAATGGGTTGAATGTAGCGGGAAAAACTTTCTCGGTTGTTAGTTAACTGCTGAGCAAGCCCTAAATTCCTGACAATGGCATCGGGATTATAAAAGTTTTGATGGGATTGAACCAAACCAATCTGGGGTCGTTGAAAGAAGCCGACGGTGCGCTGTAAAAAATTGCGTGTCGGTACAAAATCCGCATCAAACACCGCAATCAGTTCTCCCTCGGTTAATGGCAGGGCATGGTTCAAATTGCCAGCTTTATAATTAATCCGATCGCCACGGATGATATAGTTACAGCCCAGTTCTTTGGCTAAAGATTCTACCGGCGATCGCCGTCCGTCATCGAGGAGATAAATGGTTTTGTCCCCATAATCAAGCGCCTGACAACCAATGATAGTGCGCCTCAGAATCGACACAGATTCGTTATAGGTAGGAATGAAAATATCCACTGATGGCAAATAGTCCCCGGCCTTGATGAGAGCTTCATAGCGATCCGCCGCCCGACTGTGATTTTTGACCCCCGCTGCCCAAAATAATTGGGGTAACCCTAGCAGCGTAAAAGGAATTTCAAGGGCTAAAAAAGCCAGGGCTAACAGTCCACTGGGGGCATCACTGAGGTTCAAGGTTGCCAGCACACGCCAGAGGACATAGCGAAGCGAAAAAGCCATCAAAATCCCCGTAACCACCACTTTTGCCCAACGGGGGGACTGGGGGAAATAGTGAACAATACTAAAAATAAGAATCGCTAAGACAATAAAAATCCCCTTTAACAAGAGTCGATGATTTTCTGCTGGAACCTGGACAAACCAGGGGGGATTAAGTTGTAACTGATAAATATGTTGACTTAGTTGCAGGATAGTTTCATTTCCCTGCCACCAACTCACAGATAAGGCGAGAAATAAACTCAAACCCAAGAACATTACCAGGGTTGCCCAATGAAAGGAAAACGTTGACATACCGCGTAGCAGATCTCTGCGAGATCGCCGCTTGGGGACTAACGACGGTGATGGTTTTTTCGGTGTTGTGGGTCGTGGCATCGTTACGTTTTTGCCCTCTATGTTGATGGGTTTGAGCCGCGCTTCCCAATATCAGACTTTTCCCAACTAACGTCCCCTCACAATAAATTATAGTAATCTTACGCCCGACTGGACTTATCGCCTCTCTAGTCGTTGAGAGCTTGCCGGGTTAAAAAGTGATCCACCGCCTCCCCTAAGCCTGGGTGCTCTGCTTCACTGTAGTCGTAAAAGACCCTGACTAGGGGTTTATTGAGGGTAATCAAACGACTGAGATCGCTAGGGGTTGCGGACACCACCACCTCAGCGTCGCTAGCATTGAGGGTGTCCGCTAGGGCTTGGAGTTGGGCAGGGTAATAGCCCATGGCCGGCACAATTTGGGTGAGGTGAGGGTATTTGTCATAAACGGCTTTGATTTCTGGCACCGCAAAGGGACGGGGATCAATAATCTCAATCCCTTGAATATTTTTAACCCCTTGGTAACCCGCCCCGTAGCCCATGCCGCCGTGGGTGGTGGTGGGACCATCTTCAACAATGATGACTTTTTTACCCTGTAAATCTAATGGCGGATCTAACCGTAACGGCGATCGCCCAAGAATGATTTGGGCCTGGGGATTGAGGCGGCTAACATTACCGTGGACTTTATCCACCTGGGCCGGGGTTGCTACCTCCGATTTGGGAATTAAAACAATATCCGCCATCCGTACCGCTGTTTCTCCTGGGTGGTAACGCATTTCATCCCCCGGACGCAGCGGATCAACCAGGGCAATATGTAAATCGGGTTGGACAAAGGGAAAATCGTTATTACCGCCGTCCCACAAAATCACATCACTTTCAAAGGCGGCTTTTTGTACGATCAACTCATAATCAACCCCGGCATAAACCACGTGACCGGCCAAAATGTGAGGCTCATACTCTTCCCGTTCTTCGATGGTGCAAGCCGCTGCGTCTAAGTCTTCCAAGCTGGCAAAGCGTTGCACGGCTTGTTTGAGTAAGTTGCCGTAGGGCATGGGATGGCGAATGGCACAAACCCGCAAACCCTTTTGCCGTAAGCGTTGGGATAACCAGCGACTGACTTGAGATTTACCGCACCCCGTCCGTACCGCTGACACGGCAATCACCGGCACCGTCGCCTTCAGCATGGTTTGATGCGGGCCGAGTAAAACAAAATCCGCCCCGATCGCCAGGGTACGGGACGCTAAATGCATCACCTGTTCGTGGGAAACATCACTGTAGGCAAAGACGACCTGATCAACGGAATTTTCCCGACAGAATTCCTCTAACTGGCTTTCCTCCACAATGGGAATCCCATTGGGATACAAATTCCCTGCTAAGGCGGCCGGATAATGGCGATCGGCAATGCCCGCAATTTGGGTTGCCGTAAACCCCATCACGTCATAGTTGGGATTATCTCGATAAACTTGATTGAAGTTATGAAAATCACGACCCGCGGCCCCCAAAATAACTACGCGAATTCTCTTGTTTTTGTGCATCGACATAACGTTTTCCTCCGTTAATTGCCCCCGCCGCCTCAAACCACCCAGGCACTATCGGGTTAGCGTCCCTCGTTTCCCAGGATAAAATCACGGTTACGAAATACATAAACACCGTTACAAAAGTTATGAATGATAGTCAACTTTCCTATGATGTTCTGATTATTGGTGCTGGCCCGGTGGGGTTAGCCACGGCGATCGGGTTACAACAACGGGGCATTAACAACATTTTAGTGATTGATCAAACACGGGCATTCCGTCCCGTCGGTCAATTTGTTGATCTCCTGCCCAATGGATTAAAAGCATTACGGGCGATCGCCGAATCCGCCTATGAAGCCATGGGCATTCCTAAACTGGCGTCTGAAGTAACACCAAAAGTAGAAAAATACTGGTATCGCAAAAATTTACAGGGAGACATTACCCATGCTATTCCTTTGTCCTTCCCTCATTGGCAGCAAAAATATGGAGAAGGGCGCATTTCTTTGCCCTGGTTTAGCCTCCAAACAAACCTCCGAAACCTGATTGATCCTGCTGTAATTCAAACCAATCATCGCTGTATTGAGATTGAGACAACCCCAGAGGAAGTTATTGTTCATTGCCACATTAATCGAGCAGAACTGAGTAATCCCTTTGCCCATTGGGATAGCAATCAAAAGACAGAAATAACAGAAATATCGACCGATTCAACCCCGGCTCAAGAGTCCATTGTTATTCGCTCAAAATTAGTCGTGGCTGCGGATGGCATTAACTCCACTGTGAGGCAAATTTTATATCAAAATTCTCCGTTAGCAACCTGGGCAACGCCCCAATATTCCGGTTGGTCAGCCCTGGGGTGCTTAGCCGTTACCTCTGTGCCAACGGAACTCAAACAGCAACTAAAAACGGATTATTTTCACGATCAAACAGTCATTAGCTTACAAAATGATGCCCTCATGCAAGCTAATCCAGATCAGGACTTGCCCCGCCTTATTTTGGTGGATAAAGGTGAGGACAGCTTAGGCTATTTACTGCACGTTCCTGTGTCGTTACCTCAGATCATCAATCAATCCCCCCGTGAGCTTTTAGCGTTAGCCATAGAACTGTTAGAAAAAGCGGATTTCCCTGCAGTGATTACGAATACGATTCTTTTGACCGATCTAGACCATTTTTTCAGTCGTCCCTATTATCTTCACCCGGCGAGTCCCTGTGATCATTTCCCGTTATGGAGCCAAAACCGGGTGGTATTGGCGGGGGATGCGGCCCACGGCATGCCCCCCTTTAGTGCCCAAGGGGCTAATCAGGGCTTGGAAGATGCAGCCTATTTAGTGAAGGCGATCGCCACTTTGGTGCAACACCAACAATTAAATGACCTAGGGGCAATTACTACCCAATTTCAGAACTATGAAAACCATCGCCGTCCCTTTCTGGCGAAAATGCAACAAGCGGCTTTAGAAAATCATCGCTGGACAGAAGCAGCATGGGAAATCTACAACCAGCAGGTTTATCACCGAGAAATTTGAGCAAAAATTTTTGATATTCGGGTTTTTCCCTTATTGCTGCTATATCAGGATTTAATCCCTTGAAATTTGAGGACTCCAGCAAAAATCGCACTTGTTAGAAACATCACTAACGAATAAATGGCGGCGGGAATGGCCATCATCGGATTGCTCAACAGGGTGGTGGCAATGGCGATCGCCAATGTGCCATTTTGGATCCCCACTTCGACGGTGATGGATTTTCGTTCGGGAAGATCGAGACCGGCCCCTAAAGCAAGGCCATAGCCCAAGGCCATGGTCAGGAGATTCAAGGCCACGGTGACTCCGCCCACTTGTAAGAAAAAGCTGGCTAAATTTTCCCGTTCTTTAAGTAAAATACCGACAATAATCATCCCCAGGAAAAAGAGAGAAAGCCATTTAACTTTTTGCTCAATTACCATTGCCAGTTTAGGGAATTTATAATGGCAAGCCATGCCGATGCCAATGGGTATCAGGGTGATGACGGCAATTTGGAGAATGGTTCTGGCAACAGGAAGCTGAAGGGCAACATTTTCCCCCACAAAATAATTGGCTGACAGATTCACCACTAATGGAATGGTGACGATGGTAATCACACTACTCACTGCCGTTAGCGTAATGGAAAGGGCAACATTGCCTTTGACTAAGTAAGAAATAAGGTTGGACGTAGAACCACCGGGACAGGCGGCGAGAATCATAACACCGACGGCTAACTCTGGGGATAAAGCCAATAAAGATGCCAATAAAAATCCCACCATTGGCAACATCAGCAACTGGGCGATTAAACCTAAAACAACCGCTTTAGGTTCCGTCATCACCCGCTTAAAATCTTCAAGGGTCAGTCCAAGCCCCATGCCCAACATAATGATAAAAAGGGCTAGGGGCAGAAAAATTGCGGTTAAAAAATTAGACTCCATAGAGTTTGAGAAGATGTCTCACGTTGATTTTTGAGTAGTAGGACGATACCCTATCGTTAGGATAGGAAAAAACAGGCAGGGTAATGAGGAATAATTTACGATATGTCGGCATCACGTAGTTGTTACTTCCATAGCAACGGGGGCGTTGAGTAACGCAACTACGGCGATCGCCATTTTGACCGGCTCGACTGCTAGTGTTAGTCCGATCTTGCTGAGATAATGGTAACCATTGAGATTATCCAGCGATCGCCATTCCCCCATGACCCAAACTCCCCTTGCCCCTTCCCGTCATCCCCTGCGTGACTATATCCAACGGCTAGAAACGGGCCAAGCTCTATTGGCCGATTCCCCCCAAAATGTGATGGAAGTGGTGGGCATTCTCAAAAGTTACGGGGTGATTCTGGATGCTTATTCAATCAATCTGCAATATATTGCTAATACCCAATACCTGAAACTGTTTCCCTTCTTTAAATACTTTAATGGTCAGGTCACCGGCGATAGGTTGTTGAAACATTGGTGGCATGACCGCATCAACTACGAATACGCCGAATATTGCATGAAAGCAATGATGTGGCACGGAGGCGGAGGATTGGATCAATACCTGGATAGCCCTGAATTTCGTCACAATGTAAACCCCTTAATTCAAGCAAAAATTAGTAATAATCCGTTTCTACAACTTCTTAACCGACTTTTTCCCGAATTCCTGCCTGAAAGTATGCGAATGATGTCTTATTACTCTGGCTTAGGACAATTTTGGCGAGTGATGGCGGATATATTCCTTAGCCTTTCTGACCGCTATGACCAGGATGACATTCATTCCATCCCCGATGTTGTCACCCATATTCTCAATGGTCTTGTGGCCGATGCCGCTAAACCCATTACCTATCAGGTGGACTGTAACGGCAAATCCTATGATATTTTGCCCAAATCCGCTGGCTTAACCTTTTTAATGGACACCGCCGTCCCTTACGTCGAAGCGGTTTTCTTTCGGGGAACCCCCTTCCCCGGCACCATTTCCTATAATGCCCAGGCCGGTCAGATTCCCCCAGATCAAGAAACCTTCACCTATGGCGCACTATACGCCGATCCCTTACCCATTGGGGGTGCTGGGATTCCGCCGACCTTGTTAATGCAGGATATGCGTCATTATTTACCGGATTATCTGCACAATTTTTATCGTCAATCCCTGCGCCAGGAAGATGATCTGTTGGTGCAAATTTGTGAAAGCTTTCAAAAATCGATGTTTTGTGTCACCACCGCAGCCATCAAAGGGTTAGCGCCTCATCCGATGGACACCACCAATCCCCAAGAACAGGCGGCCAACCGGGCCTACTTAGAAAATTGGATGAACCGTTTTACCACCTCAAGAATTGACAAGATTAACGAGGCGTAACCCCATTATTGTGAGTATCGAGATTACCAACGCTAACCAACTTGCTGATCTAAAACAGGC
>JAYKHU010000139.1:0-7933 GCA_035285105.1 Synechocystis sp. | reverse complement strand
GAAGCCAAGGAACGGGGCATTCGGGTGATTGAAACCCGGGATGCTTCTGTACGGGATTATTCCGGTTCCCTCCATTTGAAAGCGACGGGAACCATGGGAGAACATTCCGCCACCGGTGCCCTGCTCAGTAACGGAGAAATTCGCATTACCGACGTGGATGAATTTCCCATTAACGTTCCTCCCAACAATTACATGTTGTTTACCCTGCACCGCGATATGCCGGGGATTATCGGTAAAATTGGTTCCCTGTTGGGGAACTTCAATGTCAACATTGCCAGTATGCAGGTGGGACGTAAAATTGTCCGGGGCGACGCGGTCATGGCCCTGAGCCTTGACGATCCCCTGCCCGACGGTTTGTTGTCGGAAATCACTAAAGTGGCAGGGATTCGGGATGCCTACACCGTTAAACTGTAGGGCGACCATCCCCCGTCGTTAACCGTTCGTTGATCAACGCCTCTGGGAGGGATGGAACGCCATGGCCAATAGTTGGTGGGAAATAACACTTTTATGTCATCCCTCCTTTGAGGAGACTGCCTTCTGGCGACTAGACCTGTTTGGCTGCTCGGGTATGGTCAGCGAAAAGAAAACCCATTCCCTGCTCATCCGGAGTTATCTCCCCCAGGGGAAAGCCCAGATTTTAGATTTGGCGGCCCTAGCCCTCTGGTTTGAACAGGATGCCCTCTTGCTGAAGCTCCCCAAGCCTCGCTTTCAGTGGCAACTGATCGAAGAGGAGGATTGGTCCCATAGTTGGAAAGAACAGTGGGAACCCACGGAGGTGGGTGATCGCTTTCTCATTTACCCGGCTTGGCTGGATCTCCCTACGGAGGAGGAGGCTACAACCAACAATCTTCCCCCCCGTCTGATCCTGCGCCTAGATCCGGGAGCCGCCTTTGGTACTGGGACCCATCCCACCACCCAACTCTGTTTGGAATCGTTAGAAATGCGAGTGCCAGACCATAGCGATTTGGTGTTGGCGGATATTGGTTGTGGGTCGGGGATTTTGGGCATTGGCGCGGTTTTATTAGGGGCCAAGAAGGTTTACGGGGTGGACAATGACCCCCTGGCGGTGGAATCTGCCCGCAGTAATCGCCACCTAAACCAGATTCATCCCGATAATTTTGTAATCAATGAAGGCAGCGTGGCCGAATTGCAACAACTGCTGCCGGAACCGGTGGATGGCATTATTTGCAATATTCTCGCCGAAGTGATTGTGGAGTTACTGCCCCAATTTACCCCCCTGGTGAAACCCCAGGGTTGGGCGATTCTGAGCGGCATTATGCTGGAGCAGACCCAGGCGATCGCCGATGTCCTAGAGCAAACGGGATGGACAGTGGTGGCCCTCTGGAAGCGTCAGGAATGGTGCTGTTTCCAAGTGCGTAAGGAAGCCGATGATTGAACTGTAATCTCTCAAAAACATCCCCCGCTAATGTGCTCAACGGAGGATATTGTGTCATCTGATTGATAGAAATTGAGTGCGCCAACTATTGGGGCTTAGCGGCCGTTTGATTAACCTGTTGCATCAGAACCTCGTAGGCCTTAGCAAATTGCGGGTCGTCCATGGTGCCAATTTTTTCCCGATCCTGTTGTAACGACTTCCGTTCTGCGTCATTGAGTTCAACTTTGATGTCGGGGTCAATGCCATGTTTATTGATATCGCGGCCGTTGGGGGTTAAATATTTGGCGATCGTGACGGCCATACCTGACCCATCGCCCAATTCCCGCACCGATTGCACTAAGCCCTTGCCAAAGGTTTGGGTTCCGACGATGATGGCACGTTGGTGATCCTGTAATGCTCCGGAGACAATTTCACTGGCACTGGCGGACCCCCCATCCACTAACACCACTAGGGGTTTTTTCGTTAATTGTTTGTGGTTGGCCACCTGTTGTTCCACTTCCCCCTGGCGATCGACGGTGGAAACAATTTTGCCTTCCTCTAGCCAAATACGGGCAATGTCCACGCTGGCGTACAAAAGACCGCCTGGATTAGACCGTAGGTCAAAGATATAGCCCACCACATTATCCTGCTCTAGCTCCTGCACCGCCTCTCGCATTTCCTCCGAGGCTTGGGCACTAAATTGATTGAGGCGGATATAACCGATTTTGCTGCCCCCAATGGTTTCCACTTCCGCCCGGACGGGATGGATTTCAATCCGTGCCCGAATGAGGGGATAGTCGATCGCCGTCCCATCTCGATCAATGGTTAATACCACTTCACTGCCGGGCTTACCCCGGATTAACTTCACCGCATCATCGACTTCCATACCGTCAGTGGATTTGCCATCAATTTTGATAATGACATCCTTGGATAAAATCCCGGCTTTGTAGGCGGGGGTATCTTCAATGGGGGACACCACCACAATTTTCTTGGTTTCTTGATCCTGGGTGATTTGAATTCCCACCCCCGTTAATTCTCCCGAGGTATCGATGCGCATGGACTGGAACTCGTCGGGGACCATGAAGCGGGTATAGGGATCATCTAGCTTTTCCAGCATTTCCCGAATGGCCTTGTAGGCGTCTTCTTGACTGCCATAATCCCGTTTAAGATAATCTTTACGAACCGCTATCCAATCCTCACCGTTGAAAGTACCATCAACATAGGTGCGGTTTACCAACTGCCACACCTCATCGATTAACTCCTTGGGATTGTTCTGGAGATAACTTTCGGAACGGGCAAGACGAAGTCCAATTCCAGTCACTGCTACCGTTGTCAGTAACAGCGCTGTTGTGCCTAAAATCAGACTGCGTTTTTGCTTAAACATGGGCTTGCCTGCGAGGAAATTGAGTGAAGATTGATTACGAAATTAAACTCTTCTAACACCATTAGAGTCTTCGATTCTTAGGTTATAACATTTCAGGATAATGAATATCGAACTTCCATGACGGATCTAGTTGTGTCTGACTCCCTCAAAAACCGACGCGAAGAATTAATGTGGCAACGACGCTGGAAGCGTCTGCGGGCCTGTTGGCAATTTATTGGGGTGTGTGGGTTAGCAGGAGGCATGGTCTGGGTGATGAGTTGGCCCGAATGGTCAATTCGATCGCCCCAACAGGTAACGTTTCAAGGCAATGAATTGGTGTCCTCCGCCACGTTGCATCAAGCCTTGCCCTTGGCATATCCCCAGGCCATTTGGCAACTCTCCACGGACCGTTTGAGATCGGAGTTGGAACAAAGCCCTCCCCTGGCCGCCGTGGCGGTGACGCGACAACTCTTCCCGGCCCAACTAAAAATCGCTGTACAGGAACGACAACCCCTGGCGATCGCCGTTTCAGAACAGGGGTTGGGATATTTAGATGTGGAGGGGAATTATATTCCAGCGAAGGTGTATAGCCCCGAGGTTCGGGCAAAACTGCCCCAAACCCCTCAATTCCTGGGCTATGAACCGCAATATCGCAGTTTTTGGCAAACCCACCAGCGCCGCATTCAACAGTCCCCGGTCAAAATTCGCATCATCAATGGCAATAACCCCACTAACATTAGCCTGACAACAGCTATGGGTACGGTGTTTTTGGGATCTGACCTGTCCCAATTTGACCGGCAGTTAACCGTGTTGGAGGAAATGCAAAATTTGCCCAAGCTGGTGGCGAAGGAACGGCTTTTCTTCATCGATCTGAGCAACCCGGATGATCCCCGCATTCAGCTCACCCCCCCACCCCCCAGCGCTGTGGACTCTATTAAGGAACCTTAACAAAATAAGCCTACTTCCTAGGGAGAATGGGTGCTATTTTTGACGATAAATGTCCTAGTATTCATTGACAAATTGGCATAATATGCCTAGTGTAAGGACGATAGTGCTCCGTTTTGCCGTTTTGTGCTATCAATAACAATCTCTGCCAGCTAATGTGTCAGGCAGTGAACGTCGGTAATCGCACCGATAAAGTTCCTTACTTGATCCGCTACTTTTTTGATTTCTCTTTGACTACTTCATTTTTGCGTGGTTTTCCCTACCTCCCTGACTAAAACAACCTTTTTCCGTTCCAATGACGCTAAATAATGACCTACCGTTAAATGACATCAGCCTCACCAGTGGCGAACTTGACAACGCGACTGAAGATTTGGATGATTTATTTTCGACATCGGCTCAAGACGATCTTTTAACGCCCGTGGTTGATCCACCTGTCTTTTCCAAACCTAATCCTCGGAACGATCAAATTGTGCCCAGCAATATTGCAAAAATTAAGGTAATTGGCGTGGGAGGCGGTGGCTGTAATGCCGTCAACCGCATGATTGATAATGGCGTCACGGGCATTGATTTTTGGGCGATTAATACCGATTCCCAGGCCCTGACCCAAGCATCGGCCCCGGAGCGGATTCAAATTGGCCAAAAACTGACCCGGGGTTTAGGGGCCGGGGGCAATCCGGCCATTGGCCAAAAGGCGGCGGAGGAATCCCGGGATGAAATTGCCCGCGCCCTAGAAGGAACTGATTTAGTGTTTATCACCGCTGGCATGGGGGGCGGTACGGGAACCGGGGCGGCCCCCATTGTGGCCGAAGTGGCGAAGGAAATGGGCTGCTTGACGGTGGGGATTGTCACCCGTCCCTTTACCTTTGAAGGACGGCGCCGAGCCAAGCAAGCCGAAGAAGGCATTAGTGCCTTGCAATCCCGGGTGGATACGTTAATTGTAATTCCCAATAATCAACTATTATCCGTTATTCCAGCGGAAACCCCGTTACAGGAAGCGTTCCGGGTGGCGGATGATATTCTGCGCCAGGGGGTACAGGGGATTTCTGACATTATTATCATTCCTGGTCTGGTCAATGTGGATTTTGCCGATGTCCGGGCGGTGATGGCCGATGCAGGATCCGCATTGATGGGTATCGGCATTGGATCGGGCAAATCCCGCGCCAAGGAGGCGGCTACTGCGGCGATTTCTTCCCCGTTATTGGAATCCTCCATTGAAGGGGCCAAGGGCGTTGTCTTCAACGTTACAGGGGGCTACGATTTAACCCTCCACGAAGTCAATGTGGCCGCCGAAATTATTTACGAGGTTGTCGATGCCAATGCCAATATTATTTTTGGGGCAGTCATTGATGAACGGCTCCAGGGTGAAATTCGCATCACGGTGATCGCCACGGGGTTTAATGGGGAAACTGAAACGGTAACCCCCCAGGCAACGTCAGCACCGATCGCCAATCCGGTCGCCTCCCCGGACCTGCCAGAGATTGCCGAGGAAAGCAGCGAAGCCGATCCCCTCTTTAGCAACCAACCCAAAGGGCCGGAGTTGGATATTCCAGACTTTTTACAAAAACGTCGTTTTCCCCGTCGTTAGACAACCGCTAGGAGTATTTCTACCTAGACAGTCAGCGTGAATTCGCTATACTGGAAACCTTCTGCTATTTTTGCGTGTTGGAGGTTTCCTGATTTGCGCTTTCTGTTAGTGAGTATACTGCTGTCCCAGTTGATGCCGTTGCCGGTCAATGCCCAATCCGCCACTTTTTACGGCAATCATTTCGTTGGCCGCAAAATGGCCAATGGTCAACCCTACCATCACGGTAAATACGTTGCAGCCCATCCCAGCCTACCGTTGGGCAGTCGGGTCAAAGTGACTAACCGTCGCACCGGTAAATCGGTGGTTGTGACCATTAGTGACCGCTGTCGCTGTTCCATTGATTTGAGTCGCTCTGCATTTCAGGCGATCGCCAATTTAAAGAAAGGACGGGTGCCGGTGTCCATTACCCGCCTTTAGGTACTGGGTAAACTGCGTAGATAGGGACTGAGGTGGGAGCGTTCCGCAATGCTATGAAATAGTGGGCCCCGGGAGGATAACTCCACCACGCTCAACCCCGCCACTGGCATGGCAAAGCGGTCTCGATACCGGCCAATGTCGATGCCCAAGAGGCTACAGAGCAGAATACGGATGGTGGCTTTATGGGAAACAATTAAGACATTGCCATCTTCAAAGCGGTCTTCAATTTCTTCGAGTACGTGGGTGGCTCGCCGCGCAATATCCATCCCCCGTTCCCCCCCAGGTGGGGAGTTCCAGGCCGGGTCAGTTAACCAACGCATATAGCGATCATGGTCCCGCTGATACACTTCCCGGGGATGTAGCCCTTCCCATTCTCCGTAGGCCACTTCCTTTAATCCTGAGCGAATTTGCATCTCAATCCCCAGGCGATCGCAGAGGGGCGTTGCCGTTTGAATGGCCCGTTGCAGGGGACTAACATAAACGGCCTGCCAGGGGGTGTGGGCGTAGCTTTCGGCAAATTCCTTGGCCATGGTCAGGCCGTCGGGGGTCAGGCCGGGATCATTTTCTGGGGTACCACAATAGCCGCCGGTTTCACTGTAAGCCGTCTGTCCGTGTCGGAGAAAATAGAGGGTGAGAGCCATTTTCAAATGAAGCGGGGGCAACTGTTGTTATGCCGTGTCAATTAACTTTAACCATCTTAAGGGGACTGGGGAAAGGTGGTGGGTAACGCTGGCAACGCCAACAGGGGAATGACAAACTGACCGGCAGACACCGTTAATGGGCACGGTTAATATTCAAGCTTAGCGACGTATTGCCGAAACCGCTCGAGATCTGCCTGAATGGTAGATTCCACCACCCGACCCAAAAATAAATTGTCCATAATCAGGCCGAGCCAACCGGGGACGGAATAGGCCACAGTGAGCCGCACAATACTCTTTGAATTGCGGGCATAGAATCGAACAGCCCCACGGTTTGGCAGACCATCCACCGACTCCCACTGAATAATTTGTTGGGGCAAAAGGTTAACAATGCGGGACAGCCAGGTAAATTCCAGACTGCCACTGGCTAATTTCCAGCGGGATAACTCCGGTTTGTCTTCGAGGACTTTAACCGAGTCGATCCATTTCATCCAGCGGGGCATCTGCTCTAGGTCAGACCAGAGCTGCCAAACCAATTCAATGGGGGCATCTACTTCGACTTGCACACTATGCTCTAGCCAGTTAGCCATAGGAATTTAGGGACTTTAGTGAGGGGAAACGACGGGGGTTTTGAAGCGGGAAGCATTGGCCAAAAGGGCTTTAGCGGCTTGGCGACCGGAGAGGGTGGCCCCTTCCATACTATCGATGTAATCCTGTTGGGTGTAGCTACCGGCGAGGAAAAAGTTAGCAATGGGGGTTTCCTGGCTCGGACGGAAGAGATCCATGCCGGGGGATTCCCGGTAGAGGGATTGGGCTAATTTCACCACGCTATACCAGGTCATGTTTAAGTCCGCCGCCGAGGGAAAGAGGGTTTTCACTTGTTTTAAGACCCGATAGGCGATCGCCTCGTTGTTTTCCTTCATAAAGGGATCGCCGGGGGTGAGGACGAGTTGTAACAGGGACCCTTCCCCTTCTCGGTAGTAGTCGGCGGGACTGGTCAGGGCTAAATCGGCAAAGCAGGAAAATTCGGCATCGCTGGTGTAAAGCAAGTTATCTAATCCACAGGCGGTTTCCAGTTGTTTGCGCTTTTCGGGGTCGTTTAATTCCGTTACCCAGCCATCAAACCGTAACTGTACCGTGGCCACGGGAACGGCCCGGAGGTAATAAATTTTATTGAAAAAGTCCCATTGGGTGCGCCACTGCTCCGGCAGGAGTTTTTGAATGCCCGGCACGTCACAGGCTGCCACATAGGCATCGGCGGTGACGGTTTCCACGTCGCTACCGTTGGCGATCGCCAGGCCGGTAATCAGGGTTTCACCGTCTATTGCTTTGGTGTGAATTTCTTTGACGAGGCGACGGGTATGGAATTTTGCCCCCCTTTTTTCTAAGTAATCCTGAATGGGTTTGTGTAAATATTCTGCTGGGGAACCCTCCAGCATCCGCAGCACTGAGGCCTCTGTGCGGGCGGCAAACAGTTGGAAAATGGTCAACATGCAGCGGGCGGAAATATTTTCAGTGTCAATAAACCCCAACGCATAGGCGATCGGGTCCCACATTTTTTTGAGGCTGCCTTGGTTGCCCCCCTTACTAAGAAACCACTCGGCAAAACT
>JAYKHU010000138.1:0-7711 GCA_035285105.1 Synechocystis sp. | reverse complement strand
GCTGAGCAAATAGAGTAAAATTGAAAGCTGTTTGATTTTGCTTATCCTAACCCTCCCCAAAAACTATGCTCAGAGCCGGAATTGTTGGTCTGCCCAATGTCGGAAAATCCACCCTGTTTAATGCCCTGGTGGCCAATGCTAAAGCGGAAGCAGCCAACTTTCCCTTTTGTACCATTGAGCCGAATGTGGGGGTTGTTTCCGTTCCAGATCGCCGCTTAGAAGCATTAGCAAAAATTTCCCAATCGGCCAAAATCCTACCGACCCGCATGGAATTTGTGGATATTGCGGGGTTAGTGGCAGGGGCCAGTAAAGGGGAAGGATTAGGGAATCAATTTCTTGCCAATATTCGGGAAGTGGACGCCATTGTCCATGTGGTGCGCTGCTTTGATGACGATGATATTATCCATGTTTCGGGTTCTGTTGATCCGGTACGGGATGTGGAAGTGATTGACTTAGAATTGGTGCTTTCCGACCTAGCCCAGACGGAAAAACGGCTCGAACGGTGTCGCAAACAAGCCCGGGGGAATAAGGATCTGTTGGCGGAGGTGGAGGTGCTGGAGCGGTTGATTGAATCCTTAAACGAAGGTCTGCCGGCCCGTCGCCTGGGTCTGAGCGAAGAAGAGAAAGACTTAGTTAAATCTTTGGGATTATTAACCCTAAAACCGATTATTTACGCCACCAACGTCACCGAAGATGATTTAGCCAGTGGCAATGAATGGGTCGAGCAGGTAAAGGCGATCGCCGCCAAGGATAACGCAAAAGTGGTGGTGATTTCTGCCCAGGTGGAATCGGAATTGGTGGAACTCTCGGAAGCGGAACGTCAGGACTTTTTAGATAGTTTGGGGGTCACCGAAGGGGGATTAAAGTCCTTAATTCAGGCAACCTATGAATTGTTAGGGTTACGGACGTACCTCACCACGGGGCCCCAGGAAACCCGCGCTTGGACCATTCTTAGCGGCATGAAAGCTCCCCAGGCCGCTGGCGTCATTCACACGGATTTTGAACGGGGCTTCATTCGGGCAGAAACTGTTAGTTATCAGGATTTAATCGATTGTGGCAGTATGCAAGCGGCCAAGGAAAAAGGCTTGGTGCGGAGTGAAGGCAAAGAGTATGTGGTGCAAGAAGGGGATGTGATGTTGTTCCGGTTTAACGTTTAGGTACCTTCCCTGGAGTTCAGCAACGCGATTACCGGCGATCGCTTAACAGTTGTTTATATTGTTCCGTCGGCAGAATCAGCCATTACACTGAGGAATGGACCCATAGGACCACCTCAAGAAACAGCTTTAATCAGATCACCATGAGCGCCCTGAATCATCAAATTATCATTGTGGGTGGCGGAGCGGCGGGCATTACCGTTGCCGCCCAGTTACTGAAAAAAAATTCCAAACTGGACATCGCGATCATTGAGCCATCGGATAAACACTACTACCAGCCAGCTTGGACGTTAGTGGGGGGGGGGGCCTATGCCATGGAAGACACCATTAAAGCCGAGCAGGACTGCATTCCCAGTGGCGCCAAATGGATTAAAGCTAGCGTGAGCAGCTTCGATCCGGACAATAATCAGGTGACGCTTCAGGATGGGCGGAGCTTGGGTTATGACTACCTAGTGGTCTGTCCTGGCATTCAAATTGATTGGCATTTAATTCCCGGCTTGAAGGAATCCCTCGGGAAAAATGGCGTCACCAGCAACTACGATCGCCGTTATGCCCCCTACACCTGGGAACTGCTGCAAAATTTCGCAGGGGGCAATGCCCTATTTACCTTTCCGGCTACCCCGATTAAATGTGCCGGTGCTCCCCAAAAAATCATGTATTTGGCCGATGAAACCTTCCGCAAAAATGGGGTGCGGGACAAAACCCAGATTACCTATGGTGTAGCGGTGGGCAAAATCTTCGGCATTCCGGGCTACTGTGAATCCTTAGAGCAGGTGGCGGCGAAAAAAGCCATTGATGTCCGCTATCACCACAATTTGAAAGCGATTAATCCTGACACCAAAGAAGCGACTTTTACTGTAAAGGATGAAGGGGACGTCACCCTCCCCTACGACATGATCCATGTGTCTCCCCCCATGAGTCCCCCGGACTTTATTAAAACCAGTCCCTTGGCAGTCCCCGGAGCAGGTTGGGTGGATGTGGATAAATTCACCTTGCAGCATAACCGTTACGCCAACGTGTTCAGTTTGGGGGATGCCTCGTCCCTCCCCACCTCCCGCACGGCGGCAGCCATTCGGAAACAGGCCCCCGTGGTGGCGACCAATCTATTAGCCCTATTAAATCAGCACAGTCTTAACGGACAATATGGCGGCTATACCTGTTGTCCGTTGGTGACGGGGTATGGCAAAACGATTATGGCTGAGTTTGATTATGACAGCAAACCCAAGTCCAGCTTTCCCTTTGACCCCACCCAGGAGCGTTGGAGTATGTGGCTCGTCAAACGCCATATCTTACCTTGGTTGTACTGGAATCGGATGTTAAAAGGGGAAGACTTTGAACCCGATAAATGGAAACCGCTGTTGGGGAAAGCCTAGGGCATCCACTGGGGGGCGTAACCGGGGGTTAATTCCTGGGGAGAGAGGTCCGCAATCTCCCCGATCGCCAAGGTTTCCGGTAACGAGAGCAGCCACACCCGGCCATCGGTAATCGCTTTTTGGGATTGGGTTAACAGATCCCGGGGACTCAAAGGGTTAGTGGTGGCCACTTGATCAAAAATTAAGGCCAAGCCATCGGGGGCTATGCTTAAATCCACTTCGGGATAATTGGGCAAGGCTAACAGGGGCTGGCTTTTTTGTTGGTTAAGATCCACCAGGGCCAAGTAAGGTTCCTCAATCACAGCACCGTCTTCCTGTTGAACATAATCCGCCCGTAAGCAGTAGGCCATCCCCTGGGTACGGGGATCAAATTGACAATCCAAAATTGGATAAAGACCCCGAATCATTTCCTGGGAGGTTTGGGTGGCGAGGTCGTATTGCAATAACGAGTGGGAATAATCGAGGTTTTGTTGGGTCAGTAACAGTTGATCCCCAGCGGGGGAAAACGTCAACGCTTCCCCCATCCCCGCTAAAAATTGGGAGGCCCCCGCCTGGACTTGCAGGGGAATAATGGCAACGCCTTGATCTTGACTCACCGCGAGGCGATCGCCCTGGGGAGAAACGATGAATTGATCGCCTTGGATTCCCAACGGTCGTGGACTTTCATTTTTTGGGAAGACCCATAGCCCTGAATCTGCTGGATTTTGACGATTTTGACGGTTCAGAACCATAACATTGCCATTTTGCGCTAGGGTAATGCGCTGGTTATCATAGTCCTGGTTTTCAAGTAACCGTTCCAATTTCCCCGGCAGGACTTTGGCGTCCGTATTGCTGTGATTGATGCCGGTGGTGACGGTAAATAATTGTTGTTGGGCGTTGCGCCGGGTGGGATCGGCGGCGGTAAAAACAATGCGATCGCCCTGGGGATAAATTTGAAATTGACGAACGGTGAGATCCTTGGGGGTGAGGATGATTTTTTGCGGTTTTTGGGGATCGGTGATGTCGTAGAGGACTAATCGGCCCCGTTCCTGGTCATTTAAGCCGATATAAACCAAGGCCCTCGCCCGACTGGTGATCAAGCTATTAAAATCCGCCCCCCCCATGGCGGTGTTTTTGGCCGCAAGGGTCAGGGTGAGCTGATAATTTGTCCCGTAACGGGGAATTTCCGATAACGTATAAAACCAGTTCCGTCCCTGCCAACTGGTGGTTCCCGCGAGGGGAGGATCAAGGGTTAAGTTTTCTTCAATCTCCTGGGGATTAACCGGATGGCTAAAGCCCATGGTTAACGTTTTGGTTTGCGCCCCGATATTGCTGTTCCGCCAACTGTAATGGGTTACCCGCAGGGGACTTTGGTTACCCCGCACCAACACCACCGTAATCAAAATCACCAAAATTAAGGCGATCGCCATCACCGTCCGGTCAAACAGGCTGCGATTTTTCCAAAACCCTGGCGATCGGGGCAAACGCTGCGTCATACTTCAACGTTGGGTTTGGGTTGATAGGTGGAGGCCACCTGCAATTCCTTTAACTGCTTTTTGTCCACCTGGGCCGGGGCTTCCGTGAGTAGACAACTGGCCTGTTGGGTTTTGGGGAAGGCAATCACATCTCGGATGGAATCTTCCTGGGCCAATAACATCACCAAGCGGTCTAAGCCGTAGGCAATGCCCCCATGGGGTGGGGTGCCATATTCAAAGGCATCTAGCAAGAAGCCGAATTTCTCGTCGGCCTCCTCCATCGACAACCCAATGGTGGAGAAAACCTGTTCCTGCACATCCCGTTGGTAAATCCGCAAACTCCCCCCGCCAATTTCTACCCCGTTCATCACCAAATCATAGGCCTGGGCCCGGGCGGTTGTGAGGTCGGCTAAATCGTCAGGATGGGGGGCGGTGAAGGGATGGTGCAGTGCTTCCAAGCGTTTTTCATCCGCATTCCACTCAAACATGGGGAAGTCCGTAATCCAGAGGAGATTTACTTGGTCGGGATCAATTAACCCCAGTTGTTCCCCCAACACCAACCGTAATCGGGACAGGGATTTGTTCACAGTGTCCGTATCCCCCGCGCCGAATAGAAGTAAATCACCGCTTTCCGCTTCGGTTTGGTGCAATAGGGTTTTCACTTGCTCCGCATCTAGGTTGTCTTTGATGGCGCCGATGGTATCAATTTCCCCCTTGTCCCGCACCCGGATGTAGGCAATGCCCTTGGCTCCGGCTTCCGTGGCTTCTTTAAATAAATCTCCACCGGGTTTAATCCGCACATTGGAAATGGTGTCGTTCCCTCCGGGAATCCGCAATACTTTGACTGACCCGCCCCCTTTCACCGCCGCCGCAAACACTTTAAAGCCACAATTCCCCATCACCTCCGACACATCCACCAATTCCAACCCAAAGCGGGTATCCGGGCGATCGTTGCCAAAGCGGGCCATTGATTCTTGATAAGTGAGCCGGGGAAAAGGTCGGGGTAACTCAACCCCTTTAACGGCTTTGAAAATATGGCAAATTAACCCTTCATTAAGGGCTAAAATTTCCTCCTGCCCCATGAAACTCATTTCCATGTCCAGTTGGGTAAATTCCGGCTGGCGATCGGCCCGTAGATCTTCGTCCCGGAAACACCGGGCGATTTGATAATACCGATCCATCCCCGCCACCATCAGTAGCTGCTTAAACAGTTGGGGAGATTGGGGGAGGGCATACCAGTCACCGGGGTTAACCCGGGACGGCACCAGATAATCCCGGGCCCCTTCCGGGGTGGAACGGGTCAAAATGGGGGTTTCAATTTCAATAAACTGTTCTTGATCTTCCAAAAAACGCCGCATGGCCTTGACCACTTGATGGCGTAGTTGCAGGTTTTGACTTAACCGTTCCCGTCGCAAATCTAGATAACGATATTTGAGGCGCACATCTTCCCGCACCTGCTCGGCCTCATGGCTGGACACCACAAAGGGCAGTTGTTTGTTCACCGCGTTTAATAAGGTGATGCGATCAGCGTAGATTTCGATCGCCCCGGTGGGGATTTTATCGTTTAACGATTCCGCTGGCCGTTGACTGATTACCCCAGTCACTTCAATCACATACTCATTCCGTAATCCCTCCGCCACTGGATAGGAGGTAGGGGTTTGGTCGGGGCTACTGGCAATCTGCACAATGCCACTGCGATCCCGGAGGTCAATAAAAATAACGCCACCATGATCCCGACGGCGATCGACCCAACCATAAAGGGTTACGGTTTCCCCGATGGGGGCTGAACGCAGATCGCCGCAATAATGAGTACGCATAGGGGTTAAATAGTCAAATAAACTTAAAACGCTGAGTTGAAACGGTTAACTGTCAAAAGACAAGCGGCTTTTCATTATCCCACCCAGAAGTAACCCTGCCAATACAGTTTTGGGCCGAGTCAACGGTGGTTCCTTTTTGGTGCCGACTGCCTGTTATCGTCCACGGACATCCCCGGCGTTAATCGTTATTCTGGAGGGGACTACGCCTTTACCGAGCCGGTCAGAGCCATTAAACTGATTCATGCATCACGTCATGCTTGTTTCATTTGTCCTCCCACTGTGTCAATTTACAATGCGTCAACCGGAAGCGCCTTCTGCTATGGCGATCGCCAATACCGCTACCATCTCCACCCCGGAACGGGAGACCAGTACGGTACGTAAAACCTATCCTAACTTCAAGGTCATTGTCCTCAACGACGATGTCAACACCTTTCAGCATGTGTCCGATTGTTTGCTGAAATATATCCCCGGTATGACCCCGGATCGGGCCTGGGAATTGACCAACCAGGTACATTTCGATGGTCAGGCGATCGTCTGGGTGGGGCCCCAAGAGCAAGCGGAACTCTACCATCAACAACTCCGACGCGAGGGCTTAACCATGGCTCCCCTGGAGGTTGCATAACCCATGACCAACCATCTCACCACCTCTGTCCCGTTTCAGCGACCCTGGCAAGATTATCTTAAATTCAGCACTGACCATAAAGTCATTGGCATTCAATATTTATTGATGTCATTTTGTTTTTTTCTGGTGGGGGGACTGCTGGCGATGATTGTGCGGGCGGAATTATTAACGCCCCAATTAGATGTGGTGGATCGCAGTTTGTATAACGGACTGTTCACCATGCATGGCACGATCATGATCTTTTTATGGATCTTTCCCGCCAATGTGGGGCTGGCCAATTATCTGGTTCCTTTGATGATTGGGGCGAAGGATATGGCCTTTCCGGTGCTCAATGCGATCGCCTTTTGGTTGATGCCCGTGGTGGGGGTGTTGTTACTAGGCAGTTTTTTCCTCCCCAGTGGCACGGCCCAGGCCGGTTGGTGGTCCTATCCCCCGGTTAGTATTCAAAATCCGTCGGGACACTTGATTAACGGTGAATTTATTTGGTTGTTGGCGGTGGCTCTGTCCGGGGTGTCGTCCATTATGGGGGGCGTCAACTTTGTTACCACCATTGTGAAGCTGCGATCGCCGGGACTGACTTGGCTCAAACTGCCGGTGTATGTGTGGACAATTTTCAGCGCCCAAATTTTGCAACTGTTTTGTTTACCGGCTTTAACCGGTGGGGCGATCATGTTGTTGTTTGATCTCTCCTTTGGCACTACCTTTTTCGATCCCTTTAAGCAAGGGGATCCGATTATTTATCAGCATTTATTTTGGTTTTATTCCCATCCGGCGGTTTATGTGATGGCGTTACCGGCCTTTGGAGTCTTTTCGGAAGTTTTGCCCGTTTTTGCCCGCAAGCCCTTGTTTGGGTATAAAACCGTGTCAATTTCCTCTTTTTTAATTGCCATTCAAGGCACCTTTGTCTGGGTTCATCACATGTTTACCAGTGCGACACCAAACTGGATGCGGATGTTTTTTATGGCCAGTACCATGTTGATTGCGGTGCCCACCGGCATTAAAGTCCTGGCCTGGACGGCGACGGTGTGGCGGGGCAGTTTACGCTTAAAAACGCCGATGTTATTCAGTTTGGGCGCCATTTTAATGTTTCTGTTTGCCGGCATTACCGGCATTATGTTGGCGTCGGCCCCGTTCGATTTGCACGTTAACAATACCTATTTTGTGGTGGGGCATTTCCATTACGTTGTCTTTGGCACCGTTACCATGGCAATTTACGCCGGAATTTACTTCTGGTTTCCTAAAATGACGGGACGGATGTATAACGAAGCCTGGGGGATGCTGCATTTTGCCT
>JAYKHU010000137.1:0-11964 GCA_035285105.1 Synechocystis sp. | reverse complement strand
TCCGCTGACGGGTCTTGTAGTCACTGGTGCCAACGTCACTAATTTTTCCGTTGGCAAAGACTCCATCCAAGATATTGGAAACGGTGTCAACATGAAGGGCGATGGCAACATCCATAAGTACGATATTGGCGTTGAAATCGGCACTCAAGGCATCGGAACAGACGACATTCAGTCCACGGTGTTTATTGTCTCCAATCCAGATTACGAATTGGATGTGAAGAACTTTGCCGATGTCGAGTTTGGGGTTCGCCTAACCAGTGTGGGACTAGAAGGAGGTAGTCGCAACCAAAGCAGTAAAGTCTTTGGCTTTTCACCTGAAGACTGTGGTTGCGATATTGTTGCTGGTGACCTATCACTGCCCATTTTAGCTGGTGCGAGCAGTGTAATTTAACCATTCTCTTTCTCATTAAAAAAACGTAAATCAATTCACGATCGCCGTTTTGGGAATACCCCTAATCATGATCGTGAATTTTTTTGCAAGGTTAGGAAATTAGAAGGCGATCGCCGTTCTGGAAAACTCCCCTGAGCAGGATCGTGAAATTTTTTGCCAAGGTTAGGAAATGAGAAGGCGATCGCCGTTGGGGGCACTCTCCCGGGCCAGATCGTGAATTTTTTTTACCAAAGTCGCGCCAGATAGAAGGCGATCGCCAGGGGAGATTACCCTTAAAATTAATGCGACACTGCCGAGGTCAACAATGGATAAGACGCCCTCTGTTTCCCTGGATGATTTGCTCAGCCAATTAAGCACTACGCCCCAGGGATTGAGTACCGCTGAAGCCCAAGGACGGTTAACGCAGTATGGCTACAACGAACTACCGGAAAAAAAGGTCAGCACCCTTGAGTTATTGCTTTCCTATTTTTGGGGGCCGATGCCCTGGATGATCGAAGCGGCGATCGTCCTTTGCGCCCTGGTGGGGGACTGGGTAGATTTTGGCATTATTACCGCCCTGTTGATTGGTAATGCGTTGATTGGGTTTGTGGAAGAAAAATCCGCCGGGGATGCGGTGGCGGCCCTCAAAGCCCAACTGGCCCTCAATGCCACGGCGAAGCGGGACGGGGAATGGCAATCGGTGCCGGCCCGGGAACTGGTGCCGGGGGATATTATTCGCATCAAAATTGGGGATGTGTTGCCAGCGGATTTGACGTTATTAGAATGCGATGGCCTGTCCATCGATCAAGCGGCCCTCACTGGGGAATCCCTGCCGGTGAGTCGGAGTACGGGGGAAGAGGCTTATTCGGGAGCGGTGCTCAAACGGGGACAGTCGGAGGCGGTGGTGAGTGCCACGGGGGTGAATACCTTTTTTGGCAAAACCGCCAAGCTGGTTTCGGAGGCGGAAAGTACCGATCATCTCCAGGAAGCGGTGTTAAAACTTTCTGATTATTTGATTGTTATTAACCTGATTCTCGTGGCCGCCATTTTAGTGGTGCGAGTCCATGGGGGCGATAACTTCATCCAGGTGTTGAAATATTGTTTGGTGTTGACGGTGGCCTCGATTCCCCTGGCCACTCCAACGGTTTTAGCGGTCACGATGGCGATCGGCTCCCAACTCCTCGCCCAGAAAAATGCCCTGGTGACCCGTCTGGCGGCGATCGATGAGTTGGCCGGGGTGGATATGCTCTGTTCGGATAAAACCGGCACGTTGACCCTCAATAAACTCAGTTTGGGAGATCCCTATACCCAGCCTGGGGTAAGTCAGCAGGATCTACTCCTAGCGGCGGCCCTGGCCTCTAGTCCAGCGGATAACGATCCCATTGACCTCACCATTATTAACGGTCTGACGGATGCCCAACGTCTCTATGACTTTGATATTCAACATTTCACCCCCTTTGATCCGGTTAGTAAACGCACCGAAGCGGAGGTTAATGATGACCAGGGACAAACGTTTAAAACCAGCAAGGGGGCGCCCCAGGTGATCCTCGCCCTCGATCGCCAACAGGCAAGCCTAGCCCCAGCAGTGAATCAACAGATTGAAACCCTCGCAGAACGGGGTTATCGAGCTTTGGGGGTGGCCCGCACCGATGCCCAGGGAGAATGGCACTTTCTCGGTATCCTCTCCCTATTTGATCCCCCCCGTCCCGATTCCCAACTCACCATTCAAAATGCCAAAAAGTTGGGCGTCCCCCTCAAAATGATTACCGGGGACCAAGTGGCGATCGCCAAGGAAACCTGCCACCAGTTGGGGTTAGGGCAAAACGTGCTCAACGCCGAAATATTCCGGCAGACCCCCGCCACCCAAATGACCCAACTGGGGGCACAAATCGAAGCGGCGGACGGCTTCGCCCAGGTCTTTCCCGAAGATAAATTCCATATTGTGGAAACTTTGCAAAAACGGGGTTATATCGTCGCCATGACCGGGGATGGGGTCAACGATGCCCCGGCGTTAAAGCAGGCCAGTGCAGGCATTGCGGTACATGGGGCCACCGACGCAGCCCGGGCCGCCGCCGATATTGTGCTGTTGACCCCTGGCTTATCAGTCATTATTGATGCCATCCAACTGAGCCGCCAGATTTTTCTGCGGATGAATAGTTACTGCATCTATCGGGTGGTGGAAACCATCCGGATTTTGATTTTTATTACCCTGGCAATTTTTGTTTACGGCACCTATCCCGTAACGGTGATCATGCTGGTGCTACTGGCGTTGATTAACGACGGCTCCATGGTGACCATTGCCTACGACAACACCACCGTCCTCAAAAAGCCCCAACGGTGGAATATGCCCTATATCCTCAGCATTGCCACGGCGATCGGCTTGGTGGGGGTCATTGAAACCTTCTTGCTTTACTTTTTCACCGAAATCCACCTCGGTCTGCCCCACGAAAAAGTACAAACCCTGGTGTATCTGCATCTTGCTGTGGGGGGCATGATGACCATCTACGTAACGCGGGTACGGGGGCCGTTTTGGTCCATTCCCCCGGCCCCTAAAATGCTGATGGCGACGGGACTATCTGTGGCTATTTCCACGGTGATGGCCTGCTTTGGCATCCTGATGACACCGGTGGGTATTGCCTGGACCCTCGCCAGTTGGGGTTACGCTTTTGTGTGGTTCTTGATTTTTGATTGGGTCAAACTCTGGCTCTATCGCCTCCTCGATCCGGATCAGGTCGTGCTTCTTGGCGCTCGCTACCTCAAGCGCTGGCGACAACTTAAAAGATCCTAAGCGTTGCGGAGAATTTCCCCGGTGGAACGGTGACACAAAACTCGCCAGGAACAACCATCACCTTACCCCCCCCATTAACGGAATCCCCAAAAGTAGCTACCATGGAGCCAGAGAAACATCAGCTTGTAAGTCAATGGTAAATTTCGGGCTTAATTCAGCGAGTATCCTGGGTCTTTTCCTCGCGGTGGCAGGGGCGGGGTTATATTTTTTGCGGTCTGTCAGACCAGAAGTGTCGCGGGATTACGATATTTTCTTTTCTGCCGTCGGCTTGCTCTGTGGTCTGATTTTGTTATTCCAGGGCTGGCGGCTTGACCCAATTCTACAGTTTGGTCAGTTATTGTTGACAGGATCAACGGTGTTTTTCGCAGTGGAAACGATCCGTTTGCGGGGCATCACCACGGAACAGGCCCGCCGCAGTACCCCCTACGCCGACGATCGCCCGGTGAGTAAAACCCGCGTTTACACCGAAGCAGAATTGGATCAAATTGAGCCGGAGGAGAGGGATCAGCCCATTCGGAACAATCGCCGGTTACGGGGCTATGACGATGATAGCCGCAGTGCCCGCCCGGATAGTTATGGCGAAACGGAGACTCGTCCCCGTCGTTCTCCCAGTAGTAAAAGCGGTAGGCGTCCCCCCGCCCCAACGCGCCCCCAACGTCGCCCCCCGTCCAGTTATGCCGATGCCTACGATGATGGCTCGATGGGCTGGGATGAAGGCACAACGGATATGTGGGATGAACCCACTCCCCCCCGGCGATCGCCCCCCCGCCGCCCCCGTCCTTCCGGGGAGATGAACCCCGACGCCCCCCCCAGTCGTCGTCCGCCGTCCCGACGGCCCCGCCCTGCCAGTGGTGCCCCCCGTCCCAGTGACCGCAATTCCCCCCGGGCAGCCCGACCCTATGAAGACGAACCCCCGGCCGCCTACGTCGATTACCAACCCATTGATGATGTTAATATTGCACCGCCCCAGGATTCCGTCCCCGATGGGGATCCCCCGGTAGAAAGCCCCCGGCGATCGCCGCGCAATGGGGATAGTTATGATCAAGACCCCAACAATCAATTTGATTATTAATCATCTCGCGCTGGGTTGGGGGTAAACAGCGTCCTTCGTAATACAGGGCAAGGGAAGTCAGGTTTGGGTCAGCAACAACACCGGCAATGGTTCTGGCGGGGCATCATGGCGATCGCCCTGACGATGATCAGTGGTTGTGATACCCTGCGACCCCGTGCCCCTTTAGATCGGAGTCTCAATAGTCGGTTTAACGATGAACAACCCAGCTTGAGTGGGGATGGACGGTGGTTAGCCCTGGTTTCCAATCGCAATGGCCACCGTGAGATTTTGGTCTATGATCTCCGTAATAATCAACTGGTCCCCCTACCGGGGCTAAACCCGGGGAAGGCGATCGCCGAAAGTCCGAGCCTCAGCCGCACGGGGCGCTACTTAGTGTATTTATCCAGTGTGCAGGGTCGCCCCGATATTGCCCTGTATGATCGCCTGACACGCAAAACTGAGCTATTAACCCTCAACTATCGTCAGTGGGTGCGAAACCCCCAGATTAGTCCCGATGGCCGTTACATCGTCTTTGAAACCGCCCGTCGAGGGCAATGGGATCTGGAAATTTATGACCGGGGGCCACAAATCGAATTAGATATTCCTGATGGCGTGACCATTGAAGCCCCTCCCGATCAGCCATAGAAATCTATCAATTACTAAATCCTCGCTTCAAGCTCCGTTACAAACCGGGGTTCAAGGATATGAGATTCTAGGAAATACCTGATTTTTCTAAAACTGTCATTTAATTAACTTCATTATCGTTTGACCACTATGGAACCGTCACAAAAGCCCACGGCGATTATCACTGGAGCCTCTTCCGGGGTTGGACTCTATGGCGCAAAGTCCCTGATTGACCAAGGCTGGCACGTCATTATGGCCTGTCGGAATTTGGAAAAAACCCAAACCGTTGCCAATGAACTCGGGTTTCCCGCTGAGGATTACACGATCATCAAACTTGACCTGGGGGATCTGGGTAGTGTGCGTCGCTTTGTGGATAAATTTCGGGAGCTAGGGCGGCCGTTAAAAGCGTTGGTCTGTAATGCGGCGGTTTATTTTCCACTGTTGAAAACGCCATTGTGGAGTGCTGACGATTATGAATTATCCGTTGCTACCAATCATTTAGGGCATTTCTTACTCTGTAATTTGTTGTTAGCGGATTTAAAAGCCTGTCCTGATGACGATAAACGGTTAATTATTTTGGGGACGGTAACGGCGAATAGTAAGGAGTTAGGAGGAAAAATTCCCATTCCTGCCCCCCCGGATTTGGGCAATTTTGAAGGGTTTGAAGCGGGCTTTAAAAAACCGATCGCCATGATTAATAACAAGGCCTTTAAATCGGGGAAAGCCTACAAGGACAGTAAACTTTGCAATATGCTCACCACCCGGGAATTGCACCGTCGTTTCCACCAGGAAACTGGGATTGTGTTCAATTCTCTCTATCCCGGTTGTGTGGCAGATACCCCCTTATTCCGCAACCATTACTCCCTATTCCGGACAATTTTCCCCTGGTTCCAAAAAAATGTGACCAAAGGCTATGTCAGTCAGGCCTTAGCCGGAGAACGGGTAGCCATGGTGGTGGCCGATCCTAAATTCAAGGATTCCGGGGTGCATTGGAGTTGGGGAAACCGTCAACAGGCCGGCCGGGAAGCCTTTGTGCAGGAGTTGTCCGAGCAGGGCAGTGACGCCCAGAAGGCCCAACGGATGTGGGAATTAAGCGAAAAATTGGTGGGTCTGGCTTAAGGGCCCCATCGGTGGCAATTAAAAACGCTTGGCCTGTATCCAGCGATTCTTGTGGTTTCCCAAGGGGAATGGCACACTTGAAGCAAAACTAACAGGCCAGTTTCCCCATGAGTCTTAAGCTTTATTTTTTACGCCACGGTGAAACCACTTCTAGCCAAACCGGTACCTACTGTGGTCGCCTTGATATTGACTTGACGGAATCGGGTTACCAAATGGCGGACCAGTTTGCGGAAGCCTATCAAGACTTACCCTGGACAGCCATTTTTGCCAGTCCCCTCCATCGCACCATGGCCACCGCCACCCCGTTGAGCAAACGCATTAACCTGCCCATTCAACGGCGGGAAGGGTTAAAGGAAATTGCCTACGGTGCCTGGGAAGGGAAAACCCCGGAAGAGGTTAACCATCAATTCCACGATGATTACGTGCGTTGGTTGGCGGATCCGGGTTGGAATGCCCCCTCCGGGGGAGAAAAGGGTATTGATATTGCCCGTCGCAGTTCTGAAGTGCTAGAAGAGATTGAACAAACCTTTGATACGGGGAATATTCTGGTGGTTTCCCATAAGTCCACCATCCGCATTATGCTCTGTACCCTATTAGGAATTGATATCGGTCGCTACCGCGATCGCATTGGGATGCCGGTGGCCGCGGTGAGTATTATTACCATGTCGGAACATGGCCCCTTAATTGAAGTGATGGGCGATCGCTCCCATCTCAGTCTGGCACTACGGGAACGCCAGGGAACTTAGATAGTGAAAAAAGATTAACCAGCAGATTCTTGGGACTTATCCGGGGAGTCGCCCCAGGGTTTGTGCCCAGGGATCTCGTTGAGGTTTGACTTGATGATCAACCATTGTCCCGTCGTAGGATCCCGTCGGGCTAAATAGGGGGAAGGGCGTAAAGGCTGACAAGAAGGTTTCACAGGGATTCATCAAACCACTGGTATTCTTTCCAGTCTATGGATTCGCTCATCATTTATATATGATCTCAATCACACGTCAGCGTGACAATCATCACTTAGGGCCGATCGCCAGGGGGGTGGGAAAGGGCATTTTTGCCGGGCGGGGAGGGCAATGCAGAGGTGTTGGGTTTGGCCCCGGGCAATTAAACACCGAGGGGCGGGGGACTGTCGCTCCAGATGGTAATAACAAATAAACCGGTGATCGCTCGCCGGTTCAATCCGTAGGGTAATCTCCAGGCGATCGCCACAATGGGCCGGGGCGAGGAAATCCATTTCGGCGTGAATGATGGGGATAGCCCACTGTTTTTCTTGAATCAGGGTTTGTAAGGATAGGGCGCGGGCCGTGACCCAAGCTTCATAGGTCTCATGGCAAATTTGCAGTAGGCGGTTAAAGTAGACCACCCCGGCGGCATCGGTATCCGCCAAATAAATAACCCGGGAATGGATGTAAGTTACCATAAGCCCCCTCCCGCCCGACACACCGCAATTCCTGGGGAATCAGGCTTAAAGCTGTTCATGGAAATAGTGTTGATAAAGGGGACAACTGGCCTGACAGCGATCGCCATGGAGGCTCACTAGCCCCAAACTTTCCAAACGGTAAGCCAGGGGGGGATCTAATTGGACAGGATCAGCACTCTCCACCACCTGTTTCATGCTCGTCGCCAGGGCAGGAACCTCATTTAATAAACTCCAATGACGCCGTAAATGATGGCTGTAAATCCCACTTTGGGTAACGGCATTAGCAAGGATGGCCGCTAATGATACCTGTTGGGTTTGAATGGCATCCAAGGCGATGCGAATTAGGTAGGGATGCCCCCCCACTAATTTATTTAATTTCAATAGTGCCGCTTCCGGAGCCTGGTCGTCACTGACCTGATACGCCGCTTTTAATTGTAAAATTTGTTCGGTATTAAACCCCTCTAATTTCCATTGTCTACCCACATTAAAGGGGGACTGATTGGCGTCGAGTTTGACATAGGCTTCGGTGGAATTGGCAATAATTAACCGCAACTTTTGCCACTGGGCTAAATTCTTACTTTCCTCATGCCAATAGCGCAACATCGGTAAAAAGTCCTGGGCGATCGCCGGAAATTCAAACAATCGATCCAGGTTATCAATGGCTAAGGTTAATGATCCCTCTGTTTGGGGGAGTAAGTAATCCTGGAGATAGGTTTTACAACTCATTAAGCTGCCAAATAGCTCCTCGTCCCAATAATCTTCTAAGTTCGGTTTAAGACCCAATTCCCGGCTCAGATTGGCACAGAACCACCGAAGGAACCGATCTAAGCCACTAAACATGGAGCTTTCTGCCGTTTGTAAATTGAGATAAATCCGGCGATCATGGGTGGGGTCAATGGTGGCTAATAACCATTGAATTAATGAGGTTTTGCCCATTTTAGCCGGCCCTTTAATGCGTAATAATGCCCCCGGCCGACGGATTTCTTCTAAACATTGCTGTTCTGTGGGGGGACGAAAAACATACAGGGATTGATCACTCCCCGGCAACGGACGAGCCACGAAAGTCCCTACGGTGGTTACAGGGGTTTCCCCTTGTTGAGCCTGCCATTCTGGGTATTTCACCTCCTTGAACCAATCCCGCAACAGTTGAAATTTTCCTGGGCCACGACTACTGGCATCCAACTCTGGGCAGCCCTCAGGCTTATCACTGGCAAAATTGCCATAGATTTGAGTCATCTGTTTTTTATAGGTTTCATGGCTTGCCGCTTCCGCAATCTCCCACACCTCTACATCCGACTTACGCCAATTTTCATAGGCAAAGCGGGCTAAAAAGACTTCCTTTAACTTGCCCCGTAAATTGTAGTCATGGCAGATGGTTTGTAAAAAGTGATCCCAATTCGCTGGTTTCATTGGTTCTATGAAAGCGTAAACACATCAGTTTTGTTCAAGCAATATCACCATTGTAAGCAACTTTTCCCCGTCCGGTGAAGTCACCCCTCCTTCAAGACGAATAGACTCCCTGGCCTGGTATAAGGTTAATATTTTGCATTTAAGCGTTTAATAAGCCAAAAACTAATGGACAAACACAGTATGCCCACTCCCAATGAGAGCAGATCCAGCCCTTGGTATTTATTCAAATCAAAAATTATAATCTTCCTGGCGATCGCAATAATCGCTGTCACAATCACTAATTCGACTTGAATAACATTATCTTTTAAGTAACCTGTAATGTTTTCAAGGAGTTCTAAGGCAATCAAAATATTTAAAAAAAGCCCAAAAATCTCAATAATTGTCTTATTGAAAAACCCAAATGGTTCTCCCTGTAGCTCAACAAATAACACCTTAAACAAGTCAAAAACCGAAACAAAAATAACCGCCACTAAACAGATAGCAAGGAGTTTAGACACCAGCTTCTCAATGAGATGGAGAAAACTAAGAAAAACGTGATCTTGCTGAGTAGAGAAAAACCGCCTAATATATCTCCGAATTAGCTTTATCATAAGTATCTAATAATAATCGTAATAATTGCTTGGGAAAACATCTGGCTAATACTGTATCGGTTTACCCTTCTCTCTGTAAATGCTCAGATTTTATGGGGGAAGTCTGGGTTTTCAAACGGTTCCAGGGAGAGGATGGCAGATATTCGGCGCGGGCAACACCGATTTTCCTTGCAACATTAACGGCACATTCCCTTTTGGCGCCAGGGTAATTCCCCGGCGTTGGGGCGTTTCAGGGCGATCGCCATTGAGGGCAAATTGATAATGGGTTAACAAGGTGGCGAGGGCTAATTTCAGTTCAAACAAGGCTAACGCATCACCGACACAGCGCCGTTCACCGCCCCCAAAGGGCATAAACTCATGGGGGGCAAATTGTCGCTCTAAAAAGCGTTCTGGGTTAAACGTTTCGGGGTCGGGATACAGGTCGGGATGTTGGTGCAGGAGATAAATACAGCCCATTAGCTGGGTGCCCTGGGGAATGGCATAATCCATCAGGGTTAAATCCACCTCGGCCTGCCGGCTAAAGGTCATGATCGCCACGGGATAAATTCGCAGGGTTTCATTACACACCGCTGATAGGTAGGGTAAACGGGCAATGTCCATGGGTCCCGCATCAACGGGGAGGGCGGCCAATTCGTCCAGAATGTGGGCCTTCACCTCCGGATAACGGTGTATCCAATACAAGGCCCAGGCCATGGCCGACGCGGTGGTTTCGTGGCCGGCGAATAGGAGGGTCATCAATTCGTCCCGCAGCTCTTGATCGCTCATTTTGCTGCCGTCGTCATATTCGGCCTGGATGAGCAGACTTAAAATATCGTTGCGAGGGCGGGGATCTTGGCGACGCTGTTCAATTTCCGCAAAGACTAACTCATTGGCTCGCGATCGCCGCCGGAGGAATTTACCCCAGGGACTCCAGGCCCCCCAATCCTGCTGCAACGCCTCAAAAAACAACATCGAGGCGGTGACGGGAGAGCCAAAGCTTTCGGTAATGGTGGTGAGCAAATCCTTCAATTCTTGATACTTGGCGCCATCATCTAGCCCAAACACCGTTTTAGAAATGACTGCCAGGGAAATCCGTTGGGTCAACGTCCGGCCCGAAAAAGCCTCCCCCACGGCGATCGGGGCCATCAGTTGATGGCAGATGGCGATCACCGCTTCCCCATAGGTTTGTAACCGTTCCCCATGAAAGGGGGGAAATAATAATTGGCGACGTTGACGATGGCGATCGCCGTCGGTGGACACAATGGAGGACGGGCCTAACAGGGGTTCAACAATGCGATTGGTGGCGCCGGGGGCAGAGACGGTGGTGCGACTGGCGGACCACAATTCCTTCATCCCCTGGGGATCGCTAATCACCACCAGCCCCCCATTTACCACACTGTTAAAAATCCCGGGGGATTGCTGATCACAGGTTTTGAGATAGGCGATGGGATCGAGTACCCATTGCAAGCGTTGTTGCCAAGCAGGTTTAGTCAGAGTGGGGAGGGTTTTCATTCGTTAGTTGGGCCAAAGATAGAGCAAAATAAACAACACAATCCAAATGACATCCACAAAATGCCAAAACAAGGCGATCGCCGACACACCGGCATGGCCCTTAGCAAAATTACGGGGCTGGCGCGATCGCCAATAGATATACAACAGCAATAAAACACCGGTTAAAACATGCAGCCCGTGGAAGCCGGTTAACAGATAAAAGGTGCCCCCCGCCGCCCCCGCATCCAAACCAAAGGGCATGGCGGCCCATTCCGCGGCCTGGCCAAACAGGAAAATAATTCCCAGGCTAATGGTGCCCAACCAGAGGCCTTGAAATAATTGCAACTGTCGCCGTTTCAGGGCCCGTTCCGCGAGGATAATGACCCCGCTACTGCTCACTAAAACGACTGTGTTAAGGGCGGCCCGGGTTAAATCTAAGCCCTCAACCCCGGCAGGAAACCATTGGCTACTCTTTAGCCGCAGAATGGTATAGGTGACAAAAAAGCTTAGAAAAACGACGCTTTCAGAGAGTAAAAAGACTGGGAAGCCAAAGCCGAGATTATTGGGTTCTTTTCTCAAGGGCTGGGGGATACGGCTTAGATCTCCAGATTCCATGGTTTTCCCTCACAATTTATAGGATTGATCAACGGACTAAGGGCTGAGTTCGGGTTTTAACGGGCTAGCCTGACCATAACCATAGGGTTCTTCCGTAATCACAGGAATACGTTTAAAGTTTTCTTCCAGGGGCGGCGACGTGGTGGTCCACTCCAACCCCAGGGATTGCCAAGGATTATTGCCCACCCGCCGACCGTTGAAGGCTGACATAACCATGTTGGCGATAAACGGCAGGGTAGACATGCCTAACAAAAACGCCCCCAAACTTGCCACCACATTCCAACTGGTAAATTGGGGATCGTAGGAAGATACCCGCCGCAACATCCCCTGTAAACCCACCGAATGCATTGGGAAAAAGTTTAAATTCGCCCCAATAAACGTTAAGGCAAAATGCAGCATCCCCCAGGCTTCGTTATACATCCGTCCCGTCATTTTAGGAAACCAGAAGTAAATTCCGGCGTAAATTGCCATGGTAACGGTGCCAAAGACAACGTAATGGAAATGCCCCAC
>JAYKHU010000136.1:0-5683 GCA_035285105.1 Synechocystis sp. | reverse complement strand
AAAATAAAGAAAGTTAGCGACTTGTAAATAATTGCAAAAAAAACCAGAAATGCTGACAAATGCCCCGATAGACTGAAGATAACGATTTAGGGGTAAATAGATATGGTCAGTTCAGTGCTTGAGAAGTCGTCCACTGCCGCGAAGGAGTCTGCCTTAATTTTATGGTATGAGGAAGTGGGCACCCATGACGTCGGTTTGGTGGGGGGGAAAAATTCCTCCTTGGGGGAAATGATTCAACAATTGAAATCCCAAGGGGTTAACGTACCCTCAGGATTTGCCACCACGGCCCATGCCTATCGCTATTTCATCAAAGAAGCTGGTCTGGAGGCGAAGTTAAGGGACTTATTTGCCGATTTAGATGTGAATAATATGGCCAACCTGCAAGAGCGGGGGCAAGCGGCTCGGCAATTAATTTTGGATACACCCTTTCCTAACGATTTACGGGATGCTATTATCGACGCCTATCGGCAAATGTGCGATCGCCATGGGTGCAAGATTGATTGTCGGGGGGTAGATGTGGCGGTGCGTTCCAGTGCCACAGCGGAGGATTTACCAGAAGCGAGTTTTGCCGGTCAACAGGAAACGTACCTAAATGTCCACAGTGCTAAAGGGGTGTTGGAATCCTGCCATAAATGTTTTGCCTCCCTATTTACCGACCGGGCTATTTCCTATCGCCATCACAACCACTTTGACCATTTTGCCGTTGCCCTCTCCGTGGGAGTGCAAAAAATGGTGCGGTCTGATTTAGCCACCTCCGGGGTGATGTTTTCCATTGATACGGAAACCGGCTTTAAAAATGCGGTGTTAATCACCGCAGCCTATGGCTTGGGGGAAAACGTGGTGCAGGGGGCCGTAAATCCCGATGAATATTTTGTCTTTAAACCAACCCTCAAAGAAGGGTTCAAACCGATTTTAGAAAAACGCCTCGGCACGAAGGCGATCAAAATGGTTTACGACATCGGGGGGACGAAATTAACGAAAAATGTGGAGGTCAGCGAACCCGATCGCCAAAAATACTGCATTGATGACGATGATATTTTGCAACTTGCCCGCTGGGCTTGCATCATCGAAGACCACTATTCCCAGGTGCGGGGTATGCCAACTCCCATGGATATTGAATGGGCTAAGGATGGTAAAACCGGGGAATTATTCATTGTCCAAGCCCGCCCTGAAACCGTTGAATCCCGTAAAGCTGCCAACATTATTAAAACCTACGAGCTAAAAGACCATAGCGACATTCTAGCCACAGGGCGCAGTGTGGGGGCGGCGATCGGTCAGGGAAACGCCCAGGTCATTCGCAATGTGTCCCAAATTCATCAGTTCAACCCCGGGGAAGTGTTAATCACCAACCGCACCGATCCCGATTGGGAACCGATCATGAAACAGGCATCGGCGATCGTTACAAATCAGGGGGGACGGACTTGTTTTGCCGGGGATACCCAAATTTTGACTAATCAGGGCTTTATGAGTTTGGGCCAGATTTACGAGCAGGGCTGTGAAGGACTATCTACCCTATCGTTAAATTTAGAAACGCAAAAAATGGAATGGAAACCCATTATTGATACGATGAAACGCTCCGCCGAAATGATTGGAGTGAGTGTATCTCAAACTGGTCGGATTACCAATAACACATTGCGTTTAACCCCTGATCATAAAATGGTGAATTTACGGCAGGGAAAATATATCAAATCCGAAATCCAAGCCATGTTAGAAGCCCAAGAAATGGTTTTAGTTTCTCAAGCTATACCGTTATTGGGAGAGGGTCAAAATCAAGCAGCGGACTTAGCCTATTTTCTGGGAGGCATTATTACCGACGGTTCCATTTACACTAGTCGTACCCACGGAGAAGTACAATTTATTCAAAAAAACGTCCCGGAAAAGGCTGCTTTTATCGCCACCATGCAGAAAAACGCAACAATACTTTTTGGGAAGTCCTTTACCCCCCAGAAAAAAGCCGTTTCCTCTGGTTCAATTCGGGGGAAAACAGTCACCGGGCAAGCTAATGCCTACCGTCTTTACTCTAAAGCCATTGCCTATGAAGTCCAAGCAAAAGAACAACAAATCACCCAAATCCTCCTAGAAAATGGCCCTGAAATTGCCTATCAATTTTTAGCAGGGGTGATTGATGGGGATGGTTGTTATGCCAATAATCGCATTAATATTTACGTCTCCGAAGAAAATTTATTGCAGGCTGTGATCATTGCTTGTCTGAAAATCAACACCGTCCCCCAGGTAACGAACAATCGCCATATTTACAATGTGCAGATTGTGGAAAAAGTAGCAGAAATTCTTAACTATACCCAACGGGTGAAAGGAGAGGTAAAACCTCGCACCATCCAAACACGCTTTTTTGCTACTAAGCAGTTATTTGATGGGGAAGTTAAGGGGCAAATTAAACTCCGCAGGGATAAAAATTTCCTGATTTCCGACAAACACTTACGAGCAATAGGGCAATTTGAGTCGCTGCTTAACAGTGATCTACGGATGCAACGGGTGATTCAAGTGGAAGATGCCCAAGCGGGAGATGTCTACAACATTACGGTGGCGGATCATCACAACTATGTGGTCTTTACGGAGAAATATACCCCAGTGGTAGTATGTAATTGCCATGCCGCCATTATTGCCCGGGAAATGGGAATTCCGGCGATCGTTGGTTGTGGGGATGCCACGGAAACCATTCAAACGGGTCAAGCCGTGACGGTTTGTTGTTCCGAAGGAGATGAAGGTCGGGTCTACGACGGGATTTTAAATTATGAAATTCATGAAACCGAGTTAAATAATTTACCCAAAACTCGCACCAAAATTTTGATGAACGTGGGTAATCCCGAGCAGGCCTTTGGCTTTGCTAGTTATCCCGTGGATGGGGTTGGTCTGGCTCGCTTAGAGTTTATTATTGCCAATCACATTAAAGCCCACCCCTTGGCCTTGATGAATTTTGACGACCTGGAAGATCAAGATGCCAAAGCGGAAATTGCTGAACTGACGAAACTCTATGCCGGCGACCGCCCACAGTTTTTTGTCGATAAGCTCGCCCACGGCATTGGCATGATTGCCGCAGCGTTCTATCCCAAACCGGTGGTGGTGCGGATGTCGGATTTCAAATCCAACGAATATGCTGGCCTCCTGGGCGGTCGTCAGTTTGAACCCCAGGAAGAAAACCCGATGATTGGCTGGCGGGGGGCGTCTCGTTACTATGACCCCAATTACCGCGATGCCTATGCCTTAGAATGTCAGGCTTTAAAACGGGTACGGGATCAAATGGGGTTAACCAATGTCATCCCCATGATTCCTTTCTGCCGTACCCCCGACGAAGGGCGCAAGGTGTTAACGGAAATGGAAAAACATGGCCTCAAACGAGGAAAAAATGGGCTGCAAATTTACGTGATGTGCGAACTACCCAGTAACGTCATCCTCGCCGATGAGTTTGCCCAGGTCTTTGATGGCTTCTCCATTGGCTCCAATGACTTAACCCAATTAACCTTGGGCCTTGACCGGGATTCTTCCCTCGTTGCCCATCTGTTCGATGAACGCAATGAAGGGGTTAAACGCATGGTGTCCATGGCGATCGCCGCTGCTAAAAAATATGATCGTAAGATCGGTATTTGTGGCCAAGCCCCCTCGGATTATCCTGAATTTGCTGCCTTTTTGGTGCAACAAGGGATTGATTCGATCAGCTTAAATCCTGACTCAGTCTTGAAAACCCTATTGCGCATTGCAGAGGTGGAAAATACCCAAGGGTGAAGACTGATCCCTGGGCGGCTCCTTCTGGGGGGGAGCCGCATTTCATCTTTAAGCGGTTGAGAAATGTCACAATGACAATACCTTAGTCGGCAGGAGAGACCAATGGCACAGCTCGAAAAATTAATCATGATGGCCGAAGATGAATTAACAGAATATAGTTCTGAAGCCCGTAAAATCGAAAAATTACGCCGTAAATTCGCGTTAGGTCTTAATATCCGTCAAATCGAAAAACTGAAAGCTGAACTGATTGAACAAATGCCTAAAGGCTTCTTTGCGACCCTCGTTGAAGATAATCGTCAGTCTATTGCTTTGCCGTTCTGGGGGATTGCAGGTTTAGGGTTATTATTCGGGATTTCTTTACGACAGCCCCTTGATTTCATTGCGCCGGCGATCGCCATTCCAGCCGCCATTCGGGTTCAGCGTTGGGGTTGGCAATTGGAAGCAAAACGCCTTGTGCTAAAAACCTTTGAGGAACTAGAAGAGCGCATGAAAAATCCTTCCAAAATCAAGTCGTAAAAATCAATACGCTGCTCGGATCTGGGATGAAATTTTTGAACTGGATATCCCTGCCACGGTTCAGCTTCGGGTCTGGGGAGTGTCATGCTTGCTCTTGGAAATTTCAAAGGCCCCATAGACACAGGGCAATTCCCTGGGCGATCGCCGTTGATGGTGTCCATGGCTCCACTTCTGTCAGGAACAGTAACCCCTGAGTCAGCAATGATAAAATAAATCTTTACAAGCCATCCTGGTTGCTGAATCAAGATTTTTCTCAACCGTTAACACCTTTTACAACAGCGCAGTTTCCATCGCCCAATCCCTATGTTAAAAGCCCTCTTCGGTGATCCCAATACTCGTAAACTGAAAAAGTTTCAGCCCTATGTCGCGGAGGTCAATCTCTATGAAGAGGATATTGAAAAGCTGTCCGACGATGAGCTAAAGCATAAAACGGTGGAATTCCGGGAAGCGTTGGATAAGGCGCGGACAGATGCGGAAATCGAAGAAATTCTGGATGAAATTTTGCCGGAAGCCTTTGCGGTGGTGCGGGAAGCGGGTAAACGGGTGCTGGGAATGCGCCATTTTGACGTGCAAGTGTTAGGGGGCATCATTCTCCATAAGGGGCAAATTGCAGAAATGAAAACCGGGGAAGGGAAAACCCTGGTGGCTACCTTACCCTCTTATCTAAATGGTTTGACGGGTAAAGGGGTGCATGTGGTGACGGTGAACGATTACCTGGCACGGCGGGACGCGGAATGGATGGGGCAAATCCACCGCTTTTTGGGCTTGACGGTGGGCTTGGTACAGTCGGGGATGACGCCGGAGGAGCGCAAGCGCAATTATGGTTGTGATATTACCTATACGACCAATAGTGAGTTGGGCTTTGATTACCTGCGGGATAATATGTCCACGGCCATGTTGGAAGTGGTACAACGACCGTTTAACTATTGCATTATTGACGAAGTGGACTCGATTTTGATTGACGAGGCCCGCACACCGTTGATTATTTCCGGGCAGGTGGAGCGGCCAACGGAAAAATACCTCCAGGCGTCGGAAATTGCGGCCCAGCTTTTGCCGGAAGAGCATTATGAGGTGGATGAGAAGCAACGCAATGTGTTAATGACCGATGAGGGGTTTGAAAAGGCGGAAGAATTACTGAAAACCACGGATTTATTCGATAAGGATGACCCCTGGGCCCACTACATTTTCAACGCGGTCAAGGCCAAGGAATTATTCCTTAAGGATGTAAACTACATTGTCCGTAACGGAGAAGTGGTGATTGTGGATGAATTCACCGGGCGGATCATGGTGGGGCGGCGCTGGAGTGATGGTCTCCACCAGGCGATCGAAGCCAAGGAACGGGTGGAAATTCAGAAGGAAAGCCAGACGTTAGCAACCATTACCTACCAAAATTTCTTCCTGCTCTATCCCAAGTTATCGGGGATGA
>JAYKHU010000135.1:0-3626 GCA_035285105.1 Synechocystis sp. | reverse complement strand
AATAATTGGGATCAAATCCTCTTCATTGTTCGGACAGTTTCTCCTATGCCACGCCGCAACGACTTAAACAAAATTTTAATCTTGGGGGCAGGCCCCATCGTCATTGGTCAAGCTTGTGAATTTGACTATTCCGGCACCCAGGCGTGTAAGGCATTGAAGGAGGAAGGTTACGAAGTGGTGTTGGTGAACTCCAACCCGGCGTCGATTATGACCGATCCGGAATTGGCCCATCGGACTTATATTGAGCCGTTGATCCCGGAGATTGTGGGAAAAATCATTGAAAAGGAACGCCCTGATGCGATTTTACCCACCATGGGGGGACAAACGGCTTTAAACCTAGCGGTGGCGTTGTCCAAAAATGGGGTGTTGGATAAATATGGCGTGGAACTGATTGGGGCGAAATTACCGGCGATCGAAATGGCGGAAGACCGGGATCTATTTAAGCAGGCCATGGCCCGCATTGGGGTTCCCGTGTGTCCGTCGGGTATTGTCAATAATATGGATGATGCCCGGCGCATTGCGGCGGAAATTGGTTCCTATCCCTTAATTATCCGGCCGGCGTTTACCCTGGGGGGAACCGGGGGGGGGATTGCCTACAACCAAGAAGAATATGAAGAAATGGCGCAATTTGGGCTAGACCAGTCCCCCATGTCTCAAATTCTGGTAGAAAAATCGTTATTGGGCTGGAAGGAATATGAGCTAGAGGTGATGCGGGATTTGGCGGATAACGTGGTGATTATCTGCTCCATTGAAAACTTTGACCCCATGGGGGTTCACACCGGGGATTCCATCACGGTGGCCCCGGCCCAAACCTTAACGGATAAAGAATATCAACGGCTGCGGGATTATTCCATCGCCATTATTCGGGAAATTGGGGTGGAAACGGGGGGATCCAATATTCAGTTCTCCGTCAACCCGGCCAATGGGGATGTGATTGTGATTGAAATGAATCCCCGGGTGTCCCGCTCTTCGGCCCTGGCATCGAAAGCTACAGGGTTCCCGATCGCCAAATTTGCGGCCAAGTTAGCGGTGGGTTATACCCTCAACGAAATTTCCAACGATATTACCAAGCAAACCCCTGCCTCCTTTGAACCGACCATTGACTATGTGGTCACCAAAATCCCCCGCTTTGCCTTTGAAAAGTTCCCCGGTTCCGAACCCATTCTGACCACCCAAATGAAATCCGTCGGGGAAGCCATGGCGATCGGGCGCACCTTTCAAGAATCCTTCCAAAAAGCGTTGCGGTCTTTGGAAACGGGTCGGTTCGGCTTTGGTTGCGATCGCCCGGAAAATTTACCCACCCTCTCCCAACTGCGTTCCCATCTGCGGACCCCCAACCCAGAACGAATTTTCTCCGTTTACCATGCCTTTATTCTGGGCATGACGGTGGAGGAAATCCACGAACTGACGGCGATCGATGTGTGGTTCCTCGATAAGTTGGCGGATCTGGTACAGACCGAAAAATATATCAAACAGCGCAAATTAACGGATCTCACCGCCGCCGATCTCCGTTACATCAAACAACAGGGCTTCAGCGATCGCCAAATTGCCTTTGCCACCAAGACCAGCGAAGACGAAGTGCGAGCCTACCGCAAATCCCAGGGCATTATTCCCGTATATAAAGTTGTCGATACCTGCGCCGCTGAATTTGAAGCCTTCACCCCCTATTTCTATTCCACCTACGAACCTGACGAAACGGAAGTACTTCCCTCCGGCAAACCGAAAGTGATGATCCTGGGGGGCGGGCCCAACCGCATTGGTCAGGGGATTGAATTTGACTATTGCTGCTGTCATGCCGCCTTCTCCCTCAGTGATGCCGGTTACGAAACGATCATGGTTAACTCCAACCCGGAAACCGTGTCCACCGACTACGACACCAGCGATCGCCTCTATTTTGAACCGCTAACCAAAGAAGACGTATTAAATATCATCGAAGCGGAAAATCCCCAGGGCGTCATTATCCAATTTGGGGGGCAAACGCCGTTAAAGCTAGCCGTTCCTCTGCAAAAATACCTCAGTGATCCGAATTGTCCCGTACAAACCCAAATTTGGGGCACTTCCCCCGATGCCATCGACACCGCCGAAGACCGGGAACGGTTTGAAAAAATCCTCCATGATTTAGAAATCAACCAACCCCCCAACGGCATTGCCCGGGACTATGAAGAATCCCGCGTGGTGGCCAATCGCATTAGTTACCCCGTGGTGGTGCGCCCCTCCTATGTCCTGGGGGGGCGGGCCATGGAAATCGTCTATTCCGATGAAGAATTAGAACGGTATATGACCTATGCGGTGCAAATTGAACCGGATCACCCCATTTTGATCGATAAATTCCTTGAAAATGCCATCGAAGTGGATGTGGACTCCCTCACCGATAAAACTGGCACTGTGGTCATCGGCGGTATCATGGAACACATTGAAGAAGCGGGGATTCACTCCGGGGACTCCGCCTGCTCCATTCCCTACACCAGCCTGTCCGATACCGTGCTCAGCACCATCCGCCAATGGACAGAGCAACTGGCCAAGGCATTGAATGTCATTGGGTTAATGAATATTCAATACGCCGTCCAAGGGGAAAACGTTTACATTTTAGAAGCCAATCCCCGGGCCTCCCGCACTGTTCCCTACGTCAGTAAAGCCACCGGCCGTTCCTTGGCCAAAATTGCGTCCTTGGTAATGTCCGGCAAAACCCTAGAGGAGTTAGGGGTCACTGAAGAATTTATTCCCCGCCACGTTGCGGTGAAGGAAGCGGTGTTACCCTTTAGCAAATTCCCGGGGGCTGATACCTTGCTTGGCCCTGAAATGCGTTCCACTGGGGAGGTGATGGGCATTGACAGTGACTTCGGCAAAGCCTTCGCCAAAGCGGAATTAGGGGCCGGTGTTACCCTAGCGACGACGGGCACCGTGTTTGTGTCCATGAGCGATCGCACCAAGGAAGCAGCAGTAGCGGTCGTCAAAGATTTGATTGACCTTGGCTTTAAGGTGGTTGCCACCGCCGGAACCCAAAAAGTGTTAGCAGACAATGGGGTGGAAGGAATTGAGGTGGTGTTAAAACTCCATGAAGGGCGTCCCCATGTCATCGACTGGATCAAAAATGGTTGGATTCAGTTTATTATTAATACCCCCAGTGGTGAGGAGTCCCAACTGGATGGCCGCACCATCCGCCGGGCCGCGTTGGATTACAAACTACCGATTATCACCACGATCGCCGGGGGGAAAGCCACCGTCGCTGCCATCCGCAGTTTGCAGGAGCATCCGTTAGATGTCAAAGCCCTACAGGACTACATCGGCTAGCTTTCCCCGGCAAACTAACCCCGCCGCCAGCCCTTAACCATGCCCCTCAACGCCGATCGCCGTCAAGCCGTCCAATCCCTGTACAATACCTATCCCTTTCCGCCAGAGCCGTTACTCAATGAACCGCCTCCTGGCTATAACTGGCGCTGGCACTGGACGGCGGTCCACAACTTTTGTAAGGGGTGTAAACCGCCCCAGCAAACGATTCGCATTTTAGACGCGGGCTGTGGCACCGGGGTGGGCACGGAATACCTGGCTTATTTAAACCCCGAAGCGGAAATCTGTGGGGTGGATTTAAGTGAAGGGGCATTACAGGTGGCGCAAAAACGCCTACA
>JAYKHU010000134.1:0-14085 GCA_035285105.1 Synechocystis sp. | reverse complement strand
GACTTGGGCGTTGCCAATGCCATTCTGATCAAACTTAATCAAATCGGTTCCCTGAGCGAAACCTTGGAAACCATTTCCTTGGCCACCCGTTACAGCTACCGTTCCGTCATTTCCCACCGTTCCGGGGAAACGGAAGATACCACGATCGCCGATTTGGCGGTGGCCACCCGGGCCGGGCAAATCAAAACCGGTTCCCTCTGCCGTTCTGAGCGGGTTGCGAAATACAATCGCTTGCTCCGCATCGAAGACGAACTCGGCGATCGGGCCGTTTATGCTCCCAAAGTGGGTTTAGGCCCTAAACATAGCTAAGGGTAAAGCACCGGCTTGTGAAACCGGACTTTTAAGCAACGTCCCCCAACTTTGGGGGACTTTTCGCTTGCCATTCGTGTTTAGTGACGGTAATTGATGAATGATTTTGTTCTGTTAGGGCAGTTCGTTACCCTCCTCAGTAGCGCTCTACTGCTCTCTTTGCCCTGGCTACTATTAGGGATTACGCTGTCGAGTACGTTTTTGATCTGGACAGATGAACAAAAATGGGTAGCGAATTTTCCCCGTAATCGTCTCTTGGGTAGTCTTGTTGGTAGCACGTTGGGCTTTTTGTTACCGGTGGGGGCCCTGGGCTGTGTGCCGATCGCCAGGCGATTATTGTTACAGGGGGCGCCGATTCCGTTTGCGGTCAGCTTTTTGATGGCGGCTCCCATCCTCAACGTTTTGACAATAACCGACATTTTATTTACCCAGAGTCATCAGCCCCGCCTCATCTTTCTGCAAATTTCCCTGACCTGGTTAATGGCAATCATCTTTGGTCTAATTTTTAGTACCTATCGGGTATCGCGCCAAGCGGAGAATGACGAAGACGGTGCCCCCCTCGTTCATATTCCCCTCTTACGTTCCGGGGCCTTAATTCCCCTCCAAGCAAAAGAGGAACCCCACCAACGCCAGGGGGGCATGATTTTTGGCAGTGGTGTGAATCCCATTGCGGACTTTTCCTGGTCACAAAAGTTACAGCTATTTGGGCGCAACATTATTGAAGAATTGCAGGAATTTGGGGGCGTTTTGGTGTTGGGAACGGCGATCGCCGCTGGCATTGTCTTGTTTTTACCCCAATCTTTATTACTCCAATGGGCGGATCAACAACCCATTACGCAAACCTTGGTCATGATGGGGTTTGGCTTTCTCATGCCGTTGGGATCCTTTAACCATCAAGCCTTTGTCGTACCGTTGCTGGATCATGTTTGGTTGGGAGCCAGCCTCGGCTGCTTACTGCTCAGCGCCCTATTGAACCTTCAAAGCCTTTCCCTGTGGCTGGCCACATTCCGCTGGCGTCCCTTGCTTTACCTGTTGGGGTTACTGCTGTTGTTTGTCTTCGCCTTCGCCATGATCACCAACTATTATCTGAGCTAAGCGTTTCCCCTGTCCCACCCTAGGAGAAGAGAAAAAATTCAGTGATATTTTGGTAAGGTACCATGATAAAATCAGTAGGCAACGCGGATGTGGCGGAATTGGTATACGCGCACGTTTGAGGGGCGTGTGGCTTTGCCTTGCGAGTTCGAGTCTCGCCATCCGCATTTTAAAATGATCTACCGTTAACCCATTACGCTAAATTCCCTCGTTTAGCGCCAAAAGTTATTAAGCCTTTGCCTGAATTAAATAGCCGCAGTTATGTTCGCCATCGTTGAGCCAATGGGTGCGTTCAATGGCACAGTCCGGCAAAATGGCTGCAAACATCTCCAACTCATGGCCGCACACCGTGGGATAGGATTCTGCCACATCGGCGATCGCACAGTGATGTTCAGCGAGGATAAATTTCTCCGGATCGTTCACCGATAAGGCGTGTAACTCCGCCATATACCCTTCTTGCCGCCGTAATTCCACCAATTTTTTCACCCGTTTTGCTAGGGAACCTCGGCCAATGTGCTGACGATATTCCTCGGCCTTGCGTTGCCATTGTTTTTTAAACACTTCCCCCAGTTGGTCTTCCCCCACCGTTTCCACCAAGGAATCGATAAAGGACAGCGCAAACTCCCCATAGCGTTGGGGAAATTTTTCTCGCCCCTGTTTACTGAGTTGATACACGAACTGCGGACGACCTAAACCCCCTTGGGTCGCCTGATGTTCGATTAACTGGTCATTCTCTAAATCTTTTAGATGCCGTCGGATGGCTTGGGGACTAACCGCCAATGTCTCTGCTAAGGCGATCGCCGACGCCTGACCTTCTTTGAGTAAATAGCGCAGAATATCTTCTTTTGTGGAAGTGGGATGGCTCATGGCAATAGCAAACCGAATGGTGACGGGGCAGTCAGAAAAATTATATGGGAACCGATGAGGGGTCAAGTAAACTGTAGGAGCGGACTCGACCCACCCCACCGGGGAGATTCTTGGTCAGACCCATTGCCCCCTACTTTGACAACCTTCTCGTTGTTAATCTATTCTAGAATAGACTTTAGCAACAAATAGGTTGTTTAACTAAGTCCCCCCTTCCTTGAGACTAAATTTTTACCACTGCCCGTCCCCTCCCCACTGGGCAGTCTCCCTAACTGTTTTTCAGGAGAACACTGAAGCTGATGAGTCCCACCGCCTCCGTTAAAACCCTTGTCAATCAACCTTACAAATATGGCTTTGTCACCGACATTGAAGCGGATGTCATTCCCCGCGGCCTGAGCGAAGACGTGGTTCGGTTAATTTCTGCCAAGAAGAATGAACCGGACTTTATGTTGGAATTTCGCCTGCGGGCCTACCGCCATTGGTTGACCATGACCGAACCGCAATGGGCAACGGTGGATTATCCGGCGATCGATTACCAGGACATTATTTATTACTCAGCACCGAAGCAGACCAAGAAAAAGTTAGACAGTTTGGACGAAGTGGATCCGGCGTTGTTGGAAACCTTTGAAAAATTGGGCATTCCCTTATCGGAGCAAAAACGCCTGAGTAACGTGGCGGTGGATGCCATTTTTGACAGTGTATCCATCGGAACGACCTTTAAGGAAAAGCTGGCAGAAGATGGCGTTATCTTCTGTTCCATTTCCGAGGCGTTACAGGAACACCCCGAGCTGGTGAAGCAATATTTGGGCAGTGTCGTCCCCACCGCCGACAACTTCTTTGCCGCCTTAAATTCAGCGGTGTTTAGTGACGGTTCCTTTGTGTTTATTCCCAAAGGGGTGAAGTGCCCCATGGAATTATCCACCTATTTCCGCATCAATAGTGGGGATACGGGACAGTTTGAACGGACGTTGATTATCGCCGAAGAAGGGGCTTCTGTTAGTTATCTGGAAGGGTGTACAGCTCCCATGTACGATAGTAATCAGCTCCATGCCGCTGTGGTGGAATTGGTGGCCCTGGACAATGCCGACATTAAATACTCCACGGTGCAAAACTGGTATGCCGGGGATGAAAACGGCAAAGGGGGCATTTATAACTTTGTGACCAAGCGGGGTCTGTGCAAGGGCGTCAATTCTAAAATTTCCTGGACCCAGGTGGAAACGGGATCGGCGATTACCTGGAAGTATCCCAGTTGTGTGTTGGTGGGGGATAATTCCGTCGGGGAATTTTATTCCATTGCCCTAACCAACAATAAGCAACAGGCCGATACGGGCACCAAGATGATTCACATTGGCAAAAATACCCGCAGCACCATCATTTCCAAAGGTATTTCCGCTGGTAAATCCGCTAACAGCTATCGCGGTTTGGTCAAAATGGGGCCAAAAGCCCAGGGAGGCCGCAATTATTCCCAATGTGATTCCATGCTCATTGGCGACACCGCCGCCGCTAACACGTTCCCCTATATTCAGGTGGATAACAACACGGCCAAGGTAGAACATGAAGCCTCCACATCTAAAATTGGCGAGGACCAACTCTTTTACTTTGCCCAGCGGGGTATTTCCGAAGAAGATGCGGTGTCCATGTTGGTGAGTGGTTTCTGTAAAGATGTGCTCAATGAGTTGCCGATGGAATTTGCCGCAGAAGCTGATAAGCTTTTGAGCCTCAAACTTGAAGGAACCGTTGGCTAAACGCCCTCAACATAATCTCCCGTTATGTCAGCCCTGCCAAGGGCTATTTTTAAGCCTTATCTTTTTTCTAATTTAGTCATGAGCAACCCAATTCTGTCGATTAAAAACCTAACCGCTTCCGTTGATGGCAATACAATTTTGAAAGGGGTTAATCTGGAAATCAATCCCGGGGAAGTTCACGCCATTATGGGGCGGAATGGGTCTGGAAAAAGTACCCTATCGAAGGTAATTACGGGGCATCCAGATTATCAAGTCACTGGGGGAAAAATTATTTATCAAGGGCAAGATTTGCTAGCGTTAGAGCCGGAAGACCGGGCCTTGGCTGGTATTTTTCTGGCCTTTCAATATCCCTTGGAAATTCCCGGGGTAAGTAATTTAGATTTTCTCCGCATTGCCTACAATGCCAAACGCAAGCATCAGGGGTTAGAGGAGGTAGACACGTTTGATTTTGAAGATTTGATTCAGGAAAAATTAGATGTGGTGAGAATGAATCCTGCGTTCCTAGAACGGAGCTTGAATGAAGGTTTTTCCGGGGGAGAGAAAAAGCGCAATGAGATTTTACAGATGGCCATTCTAGAGCCAACATTGTCGATTTTGGATGAAATTGATTCTGGTCTGGATATTGATGCGTTACGGATTGTCTCGGAAGGGGTGAATTTTTTGAAAAATCCCAGTAATGCAACCCTGGTGATTACCCATTATCAACGTTTGCTCAATTACATCATTCCTGACCACATTCATGTGATGTATGACGGCAAGATTGTGATGAGTGGCGGAAAAGAGTTGGCGCTGGAATTAGAAGAGAAGGGCTATGACTTTTTAGATGAACAGGCATTGGCAGCGGTTTAATCTGTTTGTTGCTTACTGTGCCCTCATTTTTTGTTGATTACGGTTGATCGCCATCATTAAGGAAACGTTATGACTGCCATTGTGTTAAAAAAAACTCCCCACCAGACCGAACTCGATCGCCAATTGGGGGCCTTGCAAGCGCAGGCCCAGGCGAACACGGTAACGAATAGGATTCTGGCGCAAAAACGTCAACAGGCTGGGCAAGCGTTAGGGGAACTACGGTTACCGAATAAACGGGATGAGGAATGGCAATTTACCGATTTAAGCGATTTTAAACAAATTGCCTTCACCGCTGCCCCGCCCCCCCAACTCGATCGCCAACGGGCCGAAACATTTTTCCTATCTGAAGCAGTCCAGAGCCGACTGGTATTTGTTAACGGTGTCTTTGCCGAAAATTTGTCTGATGTTGGTGCGTTACCCAACAGAGTTATTTGTGATCATTGGGTTAATCTATCCTTAACCCAACAGGAAACCCTAGCCACCTATTGGGAACAACAGTCAGACCAACAGGACGTGTTTGCGGCGCTCAATACCAGCGGTTTACAGGATGTGGCCGTGGTCTGGATTCCCGCCGATGTGACCGTGGACGTTCCCATTCATTGCTTATTTTTAAGCGTTGTGGATCCCACCCCCGCCCTCATTCAACCCCGATTGTTGGTCGTCGCTGAAGCCAACTCCCGTTTGACTTTAGTGGAATCCTACGGGGCGATCGCCAGTAACTGTACTGACCGCCCCCAACAACAACCCTATTGCAACAATACCGTCAGTGAAATTTATGTTGGAGACAATGCCCATGTCACCCATGTCCGGAATCAACGGGATTCCGGCGATAGTTTTCACTTTGCCACCACGGCGATCGCCCAGGGGCGGGACAGTTACTATCGCCTCTTTGACATTAACCTCGGCGCAAAATTATCCCGCCATACCCTGTCCATGATTCAATGCGGTGAACATACAGAAACTCACTTTTTTGCCCTCACCAATTTAGTGGGGCGCCAGACCAGTGATACCCACAGCAGTATTGATCTGCGTTATCCCCACGGCACCACCAATCAACTCCATAAATGTATTGTGGATGATTATGCCCAAGCCATTTTTAGTGGCAAAGTGTTAGTCCCCCAAGCGGCCCAACTAACCTACGCCTGTCAGTTAAATCGTAATTTAGTGCTGTCTTCTAAAGCCCGCATTAACACCAAGCCCGAACTCCAAATTACCGCCGACAATGTTAAATGTTCCCACGGGGCAACCATTAGCCAATTGGAAGCCGATGAGGTCTTTTACCTCCGTAGTCGGGGCTTAAACGATTACGATGCTCGGCATTTATTAATTGATGCTTTTGCAGGGGAAATTCTCGATCAAATTCCCTTGGCCTCCCTCCAACACCGTCTCCGTCAATGTATTGCTTGCCGGACAATTTAAGGGATTATCCTGTTGAATCCGGGGGAAAATGAGGTTGACTTAAACCTTGTTAAAATCATTATCCCTTTTTACCTACGCATTAATACCACCTTCCATGCCCACGCTCCAAATTCCTACCCTTGCTGCCACGGTTCGTAACGACTTTCCGATCCTGGCCCAAACCATCAACGGCAAACCATTGGTGTATTTAGACAACGCTGCCACCTCCCAAAAACCCCAGGCAGTGCTACAGGCATTAATGCATTATTACGAAAATGATAATGCTAACGTTCATCGCGGTGCCCACCAACTCAGTATGCGGGCCACAGATGCCTATGAAGGGGCGCGGGACAAGGTGGCCCGGTTTATTAATGCCCAATCCCGTCAGGAAATTGTCTTTACCCGTAACGCCACCGAAGCGATCAACTTAGTGGCCTATAGCTGGGCTTTAAATAATCTGCGACCGGGGGATGAAATTATCACCACCGTGATGGAACACCACAGCAATTTTGTGCCCTGGCAACAGGTGGCGGCAAAAACCGGCGCAAGGTTAAAGTTTGTGGAACTGAGTGAAGAGGAAGGCTTTGATTTAGATTATTTCCGGGGTCTGCTGTCGGAAAAAACGAAATTAGTGGCCGTTGTTCATATTTCCAATACATTAGGCTGTGTCAATCCCGTGGCAGATATTAGCCGTTTAGCCCATCAAGCGGAGGCAAAGGTGTTAATTGATGCCTGCCAAAGTGCCCCCCATTATCCCTTGGATGTGCAGGCCATAGATTGCGATTGGTTGGTGGCCAGTGGTCATAAAATGTGCGGCCCCACCGGTATCGGTTTTCTCTACGGCAAACAGGCCTTGCTGGAGGCCATGCCGCCCTTTTTAGGCGGGGGAGAAATGATCGATCAAGTCACCTTTGAAGGCTTTACCTACGGCGAATTGCCCCATAAGTTTGAAGCCGGAACCCCTGCCATTGCCGAGGCGATCGCCTTGGGGGCCGCCGTGGACTATCTAACGGCGATCGGCATGGATAACATTCACGCCTATGAAATGGAATTAACCCATTACCTATTTGAACGGTTACGCCAAATCCCCAACGTCCGCATTTACGGACCCCTACCCGAAGAAATTGACGGTGATCGGGCGGCGTTAGCCTCTTTTAACGTCAAAGGCCTCCATGCCAGTGATATTGCCGCATTACTGGATCAGGATGGGGTTGCCATTCGGTCGGGACACCATTGCACCCAACCCTTGCACAGTTTAATGGAAGCCTCCGGTAGTGCCCGAGCCAGCCTTTACTTCTACAACACCCGCGCAGAAATTGACTGTTTTATCGAGTCCTTAACAGCGGCGATCGCCTTTTTCGGGGTCTAATGATGGGTTGCGCGTTTTGCCAATGAACTCCCTCCAAAGGGTGAGAAACTAGGAATAGTGACACATAATCATGATTACCGTTTCTTGCCCCCAGTAATGCCCACCGATTACCTCGAAAGAATTCTCAAAGCCCGGGTCTACGATGTTGCCATTGAATCGCCATTGGATTTTGCGGCGAGTTTGTCGAAACGACTAGGCAATCGAGTTTATTTTAAGCGGGAGGATCTGCAACCCGTTTTTTCCTTTAAACTCCGGGGAGCCTATAACAAAATGGCTAACCTACCGCCGGAATTACTCCATCAAGGGGTTATTGCTGCTTCAGCCGGTAACCATGCCCAAGGGGTGGCGTTAGGGGCTTCTAAGTTAGGGACGAGGGCGATCATTGTGATGCCGGAAACAACGCCCCAGGTCAAAGTGGAGGCGGTTAAAGCTCGGGGGGGCGTGGTGGTGTTACACGGGGAAACCTACGATGATGCCTATGCCCATGCGCGGGAATTGGAGGCGGAAAAGGGGTTAACGTTTATTCATCCTTTTAATGATCCTGACGTGATCGCCGGTCAGGGCACCATTGGCATGGAACTGTTACGGCAATATCAAAAACCCATTGAGGCAATTTTTGTGGCGATCGGGGGCGGGGGCCTAATTGCTGGCATTGCCGCCTATGTTAAACGCCTCTACCCGGCCATTAAAATCATCGGGGTGGAACCCAAGGATGCCGATGCCATGCGCCAATCGTTACAGGCCGGAAAGCGGATTCGCCTTGAGCAAGTGGGACTCTTTGCCGACGGGGTTGCGGTGCGGGAAGTGGGGGATGAAACCTTTCCCCTCTGCCAGCAATATGTGGATGAGGTATTGGTGGTGGATACGGATGATACCTGTGCTGCCATTAAGGATTGTTTTGAAGATACCCGCTCGATTTTGGAACCGGCCGGTGCCCTGGCGATCGCCGGTTTGAAGCAATATGTGGCCCGGGAAAATTGTCGGGATAAAACCCTGATGGCGATCGCCTGTGGGGCCAATATGAATTTTGACCGCTTACGGTTTGTGGCGGAGCGGGCGGAATACGGGGAACAACGGGAGGCAATTTTTGCCGTTACCATTCCTGAAAAACGGGGTAGTTTGCGGCAATTTTGTGAATGTCTAGGACGTCATAACATTACGGAGTTTAGTTATCGGATTGCGGAAGGATTTGAAGCCCATATTTTTGTGGGTATTCAAATCCAAAATCGCAGTGATGCCGATCATTTAGCCCAAACCTTCCGGGAACAAGGCTTTAAAACCCTCGATTTAACCGATGATGAATTAACCAAACTCCACCTACGGCACATGGTGGGGGGGCGTCCTCCCCAAACCACCCAAAGCCAGGATCAAAAAGAATTACTCTATCGGTTTGAATTTCCTGAGCGTCCGGGGGCGTTGATGAAATTTTTGGGCTGTATGAATCCGGCTTGGAATATTAGCTTGTTCCATTATCGGAACCATGGGGCCGATTACGGACGCATTGTGGTGGGAATGCAGGTTCCCCGCTCGGAAATGGAGGACTGGCAACGCTTTTTGGATAATTTGGGCTATCGCTATTGGGATGAAAGTGAAAATCCTGTTTATCAGTTGTTTTTGCAATAACCTAGGGCGCTATAACTGAACGATTTTTCCAGGGAGACACTAACGTTTGGGCTAAGGCGATCGCCTGGTGGAGTAAATCCGGATAGGTTTCTAACTGCACTTCCCCCGCGCCACTGTCCTGGCGATGGCGCAACTCTGCCTGGTGTAATAGGGGGCTTAATAAGGTGCGGGCACAACTCCCAAAGGCAACGCCGTGGATGGCTAAGGTTTTTTGCTGAACTTTGTTAATGGTATGGGCATTGGTTCCCCCCGCCAGTTGCACGTAACCCGGCAGATGTGCCTGTAGTATCTGTTCCCCGTAGTGAATGCAGGTGTGGGTCGTTCCCCGACCAATATCCCCACTCATGGGTCGTCCGTCGGCTTGCCAAATCACCGGGATAGGCAGGGGCTGAATTAGCTGGTTTAAGTACTGGAGGTAGGCAATCCCATCCGGATGGAAGGGACAACTAATGGCGATCGCCTTCAAGTGACTCAAGCTAGGACGTAATGTCTCCCAAAGTTGATGGAATTGCGCGGCATGGCCCACTTGGGTATGGACCTCGATCGCCGCAATCTGACCGGATTGGAGCCAGGGCAGTAGGGTTGCCACCGAGGCAGTTTGGGCACGGGTTTCAATTAATCCCCAGGGACAAATCGGTAAGCATCGCCCACAGCCATAACATTTTTCTGCTGTGACTCCGGTGGAACCTGAGGCGTCTGGCAAGGCCGCAATGGCAGCGGTTGGACAAACAGAGGCACAGGGGCGGGGACAGTCAACGGGACAATGGGACGGATCAAACTCAGCTTTACGGAAATGGGGATCTTCGCCGTCATTCAAACTCACCATTAACCAAGGAGCGTGGGGTCTTGGGGGTGTTCCAAACGATTCCGACAGGGATAGGGCCATTGTAATCCCCGCCTGGGCCGCGGTTACCACCGCCGGATCCGCCGCTAAATCCACACAATCTACCCCAGCCAAGGTATAAACCAGCGCTAAATTCCGAATGGCCGGTAAATCTTGATAACTGGCCCCGCAAATTAACTTCACCCACTGCCCTCGCCCTAGCTGGCGATCGGGGGTCAAGGTTGAATGACACACCACAGAGTTCAAAACCATGAATATTCCCACCTGCCCGTTTTCATTGTTGGGAGCGTCGTTGGAGGCCAGGGGGTGGAGCAACTCGACATTGGGACTTTGATGCCATAATCAGTGACAGCATTGTAAAACCACGACTTAGGACGCAAGCATGTTTGGATTAGGTTGGCCAGAAATTTTAATTATTTTAGGGGTCATGGTGTTGATCTTTGGTCCCAAACGGATTCCCGAACTCGGCGGGGCGCTAGGAAAAACCTTGCGCGGTTTTAAAGACGAATTAAATTCCGAAGAAACGGAATCCCAGGATGCGATTGATGCCAACGTTCAGGATTACAACAATCCCCAATAATGGACTTTTCGTTATTCTACTAATTCAAAATCCCCTAAACCAAAACCAGCTTTAGGGGAAAAATGATGTCCATGAATTCACGCCATCGTTATCGATGGGATCCCGCAGCCAATGCCAAGCTAACCTGGTAAAAATTAGTAAAAATTGGGCTGGTGACGGATTAAATTGAGGAATTCCTCCCGGGTTTTTTGTTCTTCTTGGAAAGAACCAATCATGGCACTGGTGACGGTCCATGACCCCGGTTTTTGAACCCCCCGCATCACCATACACATGTGGGACGCTTCCATCACCACTGCGACCCCTTGGGGATCGAGAATTTCTTGTACCGCTTCCGCAATTTGCCGGGTAAGCCGTTCTTGCACCTGTAACCGACGGGAAAACATTTCCACAATCCGGGCTAGCTTGCTCAACCCCACCACTTTTTGATTGGGAATATAGGCAACGTGGGCTTTACCCATAAACGGCAACATGTGGTGCTCACAGAGGCTAAAAAAGTCAATGTCCCGCACGAGTACCATTTCGCTATGGCCTTCGTCGAAAATCGCGCCATTAACTAATTTTTCCAAGGATTGCTCATACCCCTGGGTCAAAAACTGCATCGCTTCGGCAACCCGTTTAGGAGTCTTTAATAATCCCTCCCGCTCAGGATCTTCCCCTACTGCTTCTAGCATTACCTGCACCGCATCCATCATCTTTTCTTTATTTGCTTCCACCTTTTCCGGGCTGTATTGGACTTGTTGCCCATTGTGGGTATTACGATCGGGAAGGGAGGGAACTTGATTGATTAACTTACCGGTGTTCATGCCGTTATTGATTGAATTGGAAGAAGCAATGGTCATAATAAATTTGAGGTGGAGGGGAACGCAAGGAACGTGCCGAATTAATGAGTGCCAAAGGAAATTGGCATCAAAAAAACGTCTAGGGTTAGCAAAAAGACGATTGAGTATTCAGAAACGAACACTACAAGTTTAACCTGTTGATCTGTCAAAAGATTGAGAAAATATCATTAAACAAAGGTAGAGTATTGTGTTAACAATCAATTCACATTTCTCAATGCTTAGCAACAGCTAAGAGGTTCTTTCCTGTTTACCAAAGTGCTTTCTTGTGAAGGCAAGTCCTTGTGGATCATGAAATCTGCATGGGCAAGTGCATGGAACCCAAAATTACGATAGAGAGCTAAACCACTCTGACGAGTGCGGAGGGGCAACCCCGGCGTAAATTAAGGTTGAATTAAGAAATGTAACATTTATGTTGATCTGATTATACCATTCAGCGATCCCCGGGGCGTTTGAGATTCAACGGGAAGTCATGGGATGCGACAGGGAGAGCATTCCCCAGGCATCCTTTATTGTTCATTCCCGGTGGCGATCGCCGGAGGTAATTGAAGCCATATCTAGGATGCTCACCTATCTGGGATGATCTTTATCTCTTGGGGATGCACAATGGAAATGCTGGGAATACCGATAAAATCATCGGGATTGAGGGTCAGAATATGACTGATACCCGTAGCAAGCATAATAGCGACAATGCGGGCATCATGGGTCTTTTTGCCTTTGATTTGATGTTGAGTCACCAAGGTCAACCAATGGGCAAAGAGTTGAGGTGTCTCATTAATAAATGGAAAACGCATCAGCAACGACTCAATCATCTGGCGTGTTTGCTCAACCGACCATCCCAGTCCATTGACGTCAATGGGACGGGTGGCAACAACCCAAAACTCAATCAACACCTGGGTTGTCAGATAGCACTCATCGGCATTCATCAGTAAAGTTGCAACTGATTCAGTGACAAGACCGTGCTGTTGGTCAGAGGGATTGCTAAACCTCAAAACAACATTGGTATCTAACAAATACTTGTTATTCATAGAGACTGCCACGATCAAAAGCGTCATCAGGAAGGCTCAGACCGGTTTTAGGAAGTTGAGCAACCCAGGTTCGAAAATCAACAGCTCGCTCTATGGGGGTAGCCTTCTGCCAAAATGGAGCCGCTTTTGCGGTTGGCTGGGTTTGGTCTTTCATTGATGCAACAAATTCAGCAATTTCTCCTAATTGATCGGCGTCAAGCTGATCTATTTCTTGCTTTAAAGTTTCTCGTAATATCATCGTCAAACTTCCCACAGAAGGAGTTATTAAGTAACGGTTTCTAAAAATTGACCCAGATGACGGAATTTTTGGTAGCGCAATTCCTGTCGTTCTGGTGGAGCGAGTTGGGAGAGGGCATTGAGGTGAAAGAGTAAGGCCTCTTTGAGTTTGGCGGCGGCCCCCAGGGGATTAGCGTGGGCGGCGCCGTGGGGTTCAGGAATAATGCCATCAATAATCTGTAATTTTTGCAGATCTTCGGCGGTAATTTTTAGGGCGATCGCCGCTTTGTCGGATTTTTTGGCGTCTTTCCAGAGGATGGCGGCACAGGCTTCCGGGGTAGCCACGGTGTAAACGGCGTGTTCGAGCATCAATACCCGATCGCCGACCCCAATGCCCAGGGCACCGCCGGATCCCCCTTCCCCAATAACGGTGCAGAGAATGGGGACTTCCAGGGCAAACATCTCCCGGAGGTTAACGGCGATCGCCTCCCCTTGCCCCAGTTTTTCGGCATCAATACCGGCCCAAGCACCGGGAGTATCAATAAAGGTAATAATGGGCATGCCAAAGCGATTGGCGTGTTCCATCAGGCGCAGGGCTTTGCGGTAACCGTTGGGAGCGGCCATGCCGAAATTCCGGGCCACATTATCTTTGGTGTCCCGACCTTTTTGGTGCCCCATAATCACCACCGGACGATTATCAATGCGGGCCACGCCTCCTACCAAGGCTGGATCGTCATATCCCCCCCGATCGCCATGCATTTCAAACCAATCGTCGGCGATCGCCTGAATGTAATCCAACGTGCTGGGACGACGGGGATGGCGGGCTAGTTGCAGCCGTTGGGAGGGGTTGAGATTGCTAAAAATTTCTTGGCGTAACTGTTCAGCCCGACTTTCCAGTTGATTTAACTGCTCGGAAACATCGACATTTTTTTCCTGGGCTAGATCTCGGATTTGATTAATTTTTTCCTCTAACTCATAGAGGGGTTTTTCAAAATCCAATAGGAAAACACGGCGTTCAGTTTTGTTCATAAATCCAAAAATTTAAAACAGTTTGTGCAAACAATATTCAAAGTAATGATCAGCGTTCACATTTAAGCCTCGAGCACCCGTTGTAACACCTTCAGCAACAACACCCATTCTGGACGGCTATTATCTCCCATAAAGCCCATGGGACAGACTTTATCAGAAAAACTGGGTCTAAAACTCTGTCCTTCAGGACAGCTTTTTGTTAGAGTTGAAATGCCCACGCACCCAAGTGTGCCACGAGAGGCAAGGTTGGTGGTTCTCGCCATCCAGAATGTACGACCAAAAGGAAATACCTGAACGCAGGGG
>JAYKHU010000133.1:0-2614 GCA_035285105.1 Synechocystis sp. | reverse complement strand
CAAAGGCGTCTAGCTCGTTGTTACTCTGCTGCAATTCCCAGTTAACGGAGGCCAGTTCATCCGCTTGGCGCAGGACGATATCAACAATGGCCTGTCGGAGTTCCACCGCCCCTTGCCATTCGCAGGGTAGCCAGGGATTGGCGGTATGACGCACAATTTCTTGCCAGGCCGCGAAGGATTTCCGGGGGGTAATGGAAATGCTCCCATCCGCTTCAACCTGTTTGGGTTTCTGGGGATCCCCGGCCCAGGTCACTGTTTGTAACCGTTCTGGCCGGAACCAGAGGATATATTGTCGTTGAATGCGGGAAATGGCGATCGCCAGGAGGCCGCTGGCCTTGTCAGCGTAGGCGGATGCGTCAGGAAAACAATGGGGTAATGCGGCCGTCATAAACAAATCCCGTTCAAATTGGGATTCCAGCCAGTGGATCAGGGAGGGTAATTGCGCCTCATCCGGCGTTTGTCCCACCCGTTGCAGGGCATCCCGTTGGACAATCACCACCCCATCGGCCCCCGTTAAGGCCAGTAATTGCGTGGAATCGGCCATTAGGGCTTCGGGAAAGTCGTTACTGTGGCTGAGGCGATCGATGAACTGACTTTGAATGGCCTTGAGACTGAGTTGGTAATCAAGGTTTTCATTGGCTTCCTTATTGGCCAATTCCGTCGAAACCAGTTGACCGATAAATTCACACAGGGTTCGCAATTCATAGGGCACAAATTTCGGGGAATCATGGTGGCAGACAATCAGTCCCCATAGTTGCCCGTTTTGGATAATGGAGACGGACATGGACGCCCCGACCCCCATATTTTGCAGATATTCTACGTGTAACGGTGACACTGATCGCAGGACGCAAAAGCGCATATCCAGCGGCGGCTCCCCTGCCCTCCCATCGGTGGTCATTAGGGCCGCCGGGGTGTAACTCACGTTAGGAATTAACCGCAACCAGTTCAGGGTATAGAGTTGTTTGGCCTGCTTGGGAATGTCGGAATCGGGATAGCGTAATCCTAAATAACTGTCTTGATGGGATTCCTTCGCTTCGGCAATTACCTCACCACTGCCCGACGCATCAAAGCGATAGACCATCACCCGGTCGAAGCCGGTTAACTGTTTGACATCTTCTACCACAAACTGACAGAGGTCTTTTAAGGTGGCGGCTTGTTGGATGGCGGTTAGGGTTTTTTTGACGCGATGGTAAAAGGTAAAGAAATTCGGGGGGGCTGGGACGGTTTCTCCAGGGGACTCCGGGGCGAGCGCCGCCCCAAAGGGTTCTAATTCCACCACGATTTCCCCGGTGGGGGCTTGATGCACCACCCCATTAAACGGCTGGTTTTCCCCAGCGGTTAAGGTGACGGTCAAGGGATTAACCGCGTCAAACTCCCGATTTAAACAAGCACGGATGGCCTCCATACTGGCCGGGGTAACAAAATTCTCCAAGGGGCGATCGAGCCAAGCGTTAACCACTATCCCCGTCAGGTCTTGTACATTCTGGCTAACCTGGCATACTTGCAATTCGTCCTCTGTTAACACCAGCAAAACCCCGTGGGGCTGAATCGAACCGGGAATATGAATCGGTTCACGATCGCAGTTGGTGAGATCAACAGTTTCGAGGGAGGGGTCTCCCCACAGGTTGACAGAAACAGGCGAGAGGGGGGTCATGGAAAATTAGGGTAGGAACAGGCTCATCAAACGACTGGGTGAGTGGCTGCCCCCAGGTTTTGTTGACATGGTACAAAGTCCCGATATTGTACCATTGGTGCCAACCGGGGGGGATTAGCGTCCCTTCCCCTTAACGGTGGTCATCATCGTGGGGACGCCGTTGACTGAGGATTCCGGCCTGACCCGCCCCGACAGCAAAGCCAACCACGGCCCCTATCCAGAGGAGGCGTCGTCCGTAAAGCTTGCGATAGGGAAGACTAACATAGCTATTCATCTGACTAGAATGCTGTCGCAGGGCAATTTCCCCCAAGCCCCAGCCAAACACGGAGCCGATGAGCGCACAAACAATGCCACTGAGAAGAACGATGCGAAAATTCATGGTCTGTGGCCCCCAACGTATACAACAGGGTCGGTCTTTTCCATCCTAGGCGACTTTTTCGCTTTTTTTGGATCTGGGGAGTCACGTTGCGCTGACCGTCTTGAGGAAGGTTTTCAAACGATCCAACACGGCAGGGGGAATTTCATGCCCCATGGCAAATTCCTGATAGTCCACGATCGCCCCAATACGTTGCAAGGCTTCCCGGCCTTGGCGAGCCATGGCGATCGGGACCACCTGATCCTGACTCCCATGCACCATCAAGATGGGGGGGAGGGGGGAATCTGTCGGTTCCGGCTGAAAATGGAGATAGCCACTGAGGGCAAACACCCCCGCCAGGGGTAACGTTAACCCCACATCCAGACCCATGGCCCCACCCTGGGAAAAGCCCCCCAACACGGTTTTGTGCAAGGGAATTTGGGTTTGGGCTTCCAAGGATAAAAGATATTCCCGCAACGCCTGGCGAGAGTCGGCTAACCCGTCAAACGTGGGACTTTCGAGGTTGTACCAAGCCCGTCCCTGGGGGATCTGGGGATGGGGAAAGGGGGCATTAACAAATAAACATTGATAGTTGGCCAGATTCA
>JAYKHU010000132.1:0-20396 GCA_035285105.1 Synechocystis sp. | reverse complement strand
GGGAATATTCAGGGTTGCCAATTCCTCCTCAAGGTGAGTTTTTCCGCCTACACAAACAACATCAAAATTGATGGGGACATCAGCCTGAGCCAAAGCTCGAAAAAAAGTCAGCACATTCTTATAACTCAACCCCCCAAAGCGTTCACCAAGCAAAAGAACAAAAGGACGACTCAAGAGATACTGGCGGCGAAATGCCTGGATTTCGGCTTCACTGACAGGGGTAAACACATCACTCACCCCACAAGGCACGATGGGAATGTCGTCCTGCCGCAAGTGAGAATAAAAACGGACTAAATCTTTGGCGGTGTTTTGGGAAACGGCGATATGGCGACTGGCATGGAGGATGCTGTAGCGTTTTTCGCGCCAGCACGGTTCCGATAAGTCCATTCCCAGCACTTCGGGAATCATGTCATGGACTAAAAGCGCTGATGGTGTGCTGAGGGGGGTCGAATAGTAACTAGAAACAAATAAATCAGCTTGAATGCGCTCACAAATGGATTGTAGTGCTTCAGATTCCTGGGGGCTATAGCGATAGTCACAGATTGGTAAAAGAACAGTTTCATAATCCCCCATGGAGGGTAATGTTCCTCCGCGGTCAATCAACACAAAGTGATCAGTAAGACCCTGCTGTGCCCAAACTGACAACAAACTCTGCCAGACCCGGGCAATTCCAGACGTCTGGCTAATTTGAAAAAAAACACCGTCGATAACAATTTTAGGAATATCCACTGAGCTTTTGCTAACGTCTTGTGTTAAAGGCATAACGTCGCTATCCTACGGTTGGTAATAATTATTAACGGGATAAGCCAAATTTGCGTTTGATCCGAAACCAGTAGTGCCTCAATCGCCAAAACTTACTGCTTTCCATTGCAAGGAGCTTTGTTTGTAGCTCGGTGATTTCATTATTGAGGTTTTGATGGAGCGTCTGAGATACTTCTAAGCGAGATGTTAGTGTTTCAATGCCTCGCTTAACGGTTTCAAGTTCCCGCTGGTGACGTGCCTCTATTTTCTCTAACTCATCTCGGAGACGATTTGTTTCAAAGGTCGCATCCTGAAGACGATTTCTTAAAATTGCTATCTCTTTGTCTGTTGCCAGGGGAGATGGGGACTGAGGCTCGAAGTTATTTGTCATCTTTCAAGAAAGCAGTGGAATCAATAATTAAGCAAGATAAATTCAAACAATGGATCAAGACTGATCAGCCATAAAGGTTCCAGTCAATGCCTCTTCCTGTTTACAAATTAGGGCAGCAGGGAAACATTTTAAAAAACACTAAAATTTTAGGGGGCGAATGTTTTGTCAACCAGGTCTAGCTGTTGGAATCGTTTGAGATAGCGATCGCCTGCTGCTGCCAAGGAGTGAACTGTTTTTATATAATCCTGACCATTGTAGGCGATCATTTGGGTCTTTTTCTCATCAGTAACCATTTGACGCATCAACCAAGCGGCCTGTTCTAGGTCTGGGTCTGCCCAAAACTGATTTTCAGCAAAGGGATAGTCATCAGCATTAAGGGGAATTAATTTATAGTTAACGGGAAACCCGGTTTTAGGGTTGACAAAGTCTTTTGTTCCTGAAAAATCAGTGGTAATTACCCGTTTCCCTAATAGCATCGCTTCGGCGATCGTATAGCCGAATCCCTCAGAACGATGCAGTGAAACATAGCAATCACAGCAATTCATCAAGGCAATACTGTCAGAATAGCTTAACTGCTGATTTATCAAGATAATATCCGGTTCATCTTGAATCACTGCTAATAGGTGTTTGAGTTGTAAATTATTGGGATCGTAACCCCGGACCTTGATGACCAAGGCTGTGGGAATCGGGCCCGGTTGCCGACGGAATGCGCGACGATAAGCTTTGATCGCCCCCTCAGGGTTTTTGCGACTGGAATAGGAAGAGAAATCAAAATTAAAATGAAATAAAAACGCATCCTCTGGTAAGTGAAAGAAAGCTCGCGCTTTTGGCTGATAGTTGCCAAGCACGATTGCCGGCGGTAGACAGTAAACTGGTATTGTAAACTTCGGCTGTAGGGCTGCCCTAACAAATTGTGACTCAACCCAGATTTCATTAATCCCTTCAAAATTGCCGACCCATTCCTGGGGAAAAAAACTCAATTCCCAGGCAGGCATGGCGATCTGGTAGTTAGCTTGATTTAGCTTCGGAGTAATATACTCCTTCACCAGTCCCAGTTGATCCCCATTGATTTTGTAAAGATGGATAGGCGCTGTAACCGCGTCAACCAGACAGTGCTCAACGCTTTTATCCTCTCGTCTGGCAACAATATTCAAGTCAACATCATACCCCTGGAGAGACACGCCCCTCTTTTCTAGGCTTTGCAACAGCGTCCTACTTGCTTGACCTACCCCCATTTCTGCTCTTAAATACCCAATAATACCGACTAAATCCTGGTTTTGATGGGAATCAATCACCGGGGGGCATGCGTGGTCTAAATTCCGGGCTAAACAGTCCGCCACTGGCTGAACAAAGTAGGGATCAATGTCGTGGACAAAAGCATACTGAACAAACCAATACATAAATGACTTCATGTCTGCACTGCTTTCCAGGGCAAAAGAGTCTTGCAGCCCTGGCAGTGCTCCCCAAAAAATATACATCAAGTTTGTTACTAAAACAGGTTCTAAATGATCATTCTTGGCGAGAAAGTTGAGATTAACTTGATTTAAATACTGATGAAATGATTGAAATGGCTCCTGTAGCCAAATTCCCTCTAACTCCCGATAATAATGGCGCATCAAAGCTGTTATCTTAATATTTCCATTAAAATAATTATAGTGATATTTTGTATTGTATACACCCTGGGAAACAACGTTCTGATATTGCTCGATGTAATGATCAATCAGTTTTTGAAGAGGTTGCCCTAAATGACTTTTAAATCGACTTGTATGTTTTGAAAGTCTATTTCTATTTTTAGGATTAATGCCACTAAAATGAAAGAAGCATAGCGGTTGATTATCCACTAGCCATTGCTGTTTCTGGTCATCGTAAGTTAAATTCCTTTGGTCAAGATTCCAGTAGGCAATGTTCAGGGTTGTCTCCCTTAAAATGCGAACTTTATCAGAAAATGCTGGCAGCAAGTCTATGAACTTCTGATCTACAAAAATCCCTTGATCCTGTCGATTAATACACTGAAATCGCAGACGTCGACTCCACCAATGCAGAAAATCGTAAACTTCAGGGTGATTACTGGTAGCAATAAACCCCAAGTTGTAAATTCCGGCCTTCATGATATCAATATCGCTCGGATAAGCATCAATTTCCGCGGGCTGGGTTAAATGGGGCGTTAGAACAAAATGGGCACCTTGGCGAAGACTGTCTACAACAGATTTTAGTGGGGCAAAGACTTCGATATCTGGGTCGAGATAGATGACCTCCTCAAACTGCTTTTCTTCTAGCAACCAACTCATCATGAAGGGTTTGATAGCAGTGTTAAACTCCATGACATCATAGCGAAAGGCAAAATCTTCAAAGGTTGGAATATTTAATGCCCTGGCTTCGATGACGGTAATACCATCGAGGTGTAGCGGCGGTTCCTGAATATCCGCTAAACATAAAAATAGCGCTGCTTCGGGGTGGTGAATCTTGAGAGAGTTGAAGAGAATTTGTGCGAAAGGAAGATAATTATTAGAGCAAATGGTGAAAAAAGCCGTTTTAGGTGCCATAACACAATGAGGAATGAGATCTCCCATACGATTCACAGACTAGGAATAATCTCTATAGGATAAGGTCAACTTACCTTAAATGAGCACTACCGTCGAGAATAATCTAGATTTTGTGTAAAGAGGAAAGTTAAAGTGACAAGCGTTCAGGCAAAAGAATTGCCAAACAAGAAGCAGCAGCTTGCCAATCTCGTATGGGGCGCTACCATTTTTTGGTGATGTTCCTCATTGCTAAATATAGTAGCTTAAAAACAGAGTCTTCGCCCGGAAATACCGCTTTTATTCTAATGATTCTACGAAAAGACTGATTTATGTACTCAATTGCATTATTTGTATAAATCACATGGCTTATCTCAATTTTTGGAATAGGGGTCATGGGTAAACCTGACGTCTAAGGCGATCCGTCTGTTCACTAGCGATCGCCCTAACAGGAAGCGGTCATGGTACTGACCCGTTTAGGATTCGGTTCCAAAATGGTGGTGACCGGGGACATCACCCAAACCGATTTACCCAATCATCAACAATCGGGATTGCAGGTTTCCCAGAATATTTTAAAGCACGTTGAAGGCATTGCCTTTTGTTATTTGAACCAAGCGGATGTGGTGCGCCATCCCCTAGTACAGCGCATTGTGGAAGCCTATGAGAAAGTGGAAAATGATCGCCCCAAACCGGCTCGCCCCAACTGAAATCATCCTGCGGCAAATTCATGACGTTTAAAATAAACTCAGTTGTTGGGGAGCCGGATTTAATTGCTCCCACGGTAACGGTTGGGTAACTAAGTTTGCCGCTTGTAATTGTTGATAAAATCGACGGGCAGTGAAAGGGGAATGATCCTCAATGGGACAATGGACAAAAAAGTAAATATCTTGGTTCTGCCATAACAACGGTGTTAGAAATTGCTGCCATTCTGCCAAATAACGCTCATTTTGTTGCCCTTGGGGATGACTGATAAACCGCACAATGAGGGGCGACGCCGTTTGGTGAAAGGTAACCGGTAGGTCGGGTTTGCGGCGTTTACTTTGTCGTTGGGGATCGTCGGCACAGCGGTAAATGGGACGGGTATCGAGGATGACTTGACTAATCTGGCGATCTCCTAATTCCCGATGTAGGGTTGCTTGGCGATCGGGTTGCCACCATTGGGGATGGCGGACTTCCAGCGCTAATTTGAGGGGATAGGCTTGCAGGGCATCAAAAAAAGCCAGTAAATCATCCAATTGTTCAGGGCCATAGCTGGGGGGAAGTTGCAGGAAGACCGCTCCCAATTTTGCTCCCAAGGGTAAGAGGCGATCGAGGAACACTCTTGCTTGGGGTAACTGGGGAGAAAGTAAGCCTTGATGACTCACTGTTTGGGGAAATTTCAGACAAAAGCGAAAATCCGGTGGCGTTTCGAGTTGCCACTTTTGCACCGTTGGCTCACTGGGAACAGCATAAAACGTGGTATTTCCCTCGATCGCCGTTAAGCGGTGGGCATAGGCCTTGAGACTTTCTTTTTTGGGCAAATTAGCCGGATAAAAGTTACCAAACCAGCCTTCGTAGGCCCACACCGCACAACCGAGATAAAACATGACGTCGAAAATTATGATATAAAAATGAAAAATGAGACAATTATGAAAAGCGTTGGGCTTTTTTGCTATGTCATCTGGGTGGCGATTTCCTGTGATTGTGATCAGTCTGAGTCTAGCGGTATTGGCTGGATTAACGGGCTGTGGCGACCATAGGGACGCTAACCTTGCCACGAATCCGAATCAGTCCCTTGAGTCTGATAACCCCTCTGCTAACGGTAGCAAGAAAAAAGTACTTACCACGTTTACTGTGTTAGCCGACATGGCCCGCAATGTGGCGGGGGACAAATTGGACGTGGAATCCATTACGCGGGTGGGATCGGAAATTCATTCCTACGAGCCGACGCCCAGTGATCTGAAAAAAGCCCAGGATGCGGATTTGCTGTTGGTCAATGGGTTGAATTTGGAACGGTGGTTTGAACAATTCCTAGGCAATGTCAAAAATGTCCCCGCAGTAACCCTCAGTCAAGGCATTACCCCCATTCTGATCGCCGAGGGGCCCTATGCCAATTTACCCAATCCCCATGCCTGGATGTCCCCTAAAACGGCCCAGGTTTATGTAGACAATATCCGCCAAGCTTTTGTAGAACTCGATCCTGATAATGCTGAAACCTACAACGCCAACGCCGAAGCGTATCAAAAACAGTTAACGGCGATCGCCGAACAGCTAGAAACGGCGATCGCCCAAGTTCCTGAAAACCAGCGGGTGCTAGTGACCTGCGAAGGGGCATTCTCCTATTTAGCTAAGGACTATGGCTTGCAAGAAGTGTATTTGTGGCCCATCAACGCCGACCAACAATCCACCCCCCAACAGGTCAAAACGGTGATCGACCAGGTCAAAGCCCGTAATGTCCCGACGGTTTTTTGTGAGAGTACTGTCAATCCTGAAGGACAAAAAGTGGTCGCCCAAGCCACCGGCGCTAAGTATGGCGGTAATTTATACGTTGATTCCCTTTCCCAAGCTGACGGCCCCGTTCCCACCTATTTAGATCTCCTCACCTACGACATTGAGGCGATCGCCAAGGGACTGCAAGCTCGATCGCCATGAGTTGTCAGGTATCAGGTATCAGATTTCAGTTAATTCCCCAATCCCCAATCCCCACCATGTCCACTCCCTCCCTCGCCATTACCGTTGAAAACCTCAGCGTCACCTATAGCAATGCCCGGTTAGCGTTGTATAACGCCAGTTGCACGGTGGAAGCGGGAACGATTACCGCGTTGGTGGGGCCCAATGGTGGCGGTAAATCGACCTTGTTTAAATCCATGATGGGGTTTTTGCAACCGAGTCAGGGCAAAATTCGTATTGGCAATTTGCCCGTGAAACAGGCCCAAAAACGGCAGTTACTAGCCTATGTGCCCCAGTCCGATGAAGTGGATTGGAACTTTCCGATCAGTGTGGAGGAGGTGGTGATGATGGGGCGTTACGGGCACATGAATTGGTTACGGCTGCCCAAGACCCAAGACCGACACTTAGTCAGAGAAAGCTTAGAACGGGTGGGGATGACAACCTTTCAGCAACGGCAAATCGGGGAATTATCCGGGGGACAAAAAAAACGGGCCTTTTTAGCCCGGGCGTTGGCCCAACAGGGGAAAGTGATCTTATTGGATGAACCCTTTACCGGGGTGGATGTGAAAACGGAAAAAAGCATCATTGATTTACTGATTCAATTACGGGCGGAGGGGCACACCATTTTGATTTCCACCCATGATCTGGCCTCCATTTCCACCTTCTGCGATCGCACCATTTTGTTAAATCGCACGATCTTAGCGGCGGGTAAAACCGAAGAAACCTTCACCGAAGAGAATTTAGTGATGACCTTTGGCGGTTTACCCCTGAGTAGTTTGCAGCAATTAGCCTGTCCTCTACCCAGAACCGAAGGAATGACCCCATGATGCTTCCGCTTTGGCAATGGTTAATGGAACCCTTGCAATACGAATTTGTGGTCACCGCCATTTGGGTGAGTGCCTTTGTTGGTCTTGTTTGTGCTGTTTTATCCTGCTATATCACCCTCAAAGGCTGGTCATTGATGGGGGATGCGGTGTCCCATGCGGTGGTGCCTGGGGTGGTGGTGGCTTATATTTTTAATTTACCCTTTGCCCTAGGGGCTTTTGTGTTTAGTTTAGGGGCCACATTGGCGATCGGTTTTGTTAGAGCGAATAGTCGGCTCAAGGAAGATGCGGCGATCGGGGTGGTATTTACTGGCTTTTTTGCCTTTGGCATTGTCCTGGCGACGAAATTTCCTAGCAATGTGGATTTATTTCATATTTTGTTTGGCAATGTGTTGGGCATTACCCAGAGTGATATTGTACAAACGTTAATTGCTGGCAGTATTACCCTCACACTAATTCTGCTTCGTCGCAAAGACCTATTACTCTTTTGCTTTGACCCCAACCATGCCCAGGCGATCGGTCTCAACACCCAGATGATTTATTTCACCTTGCTGTCCGTTCTCGCGTTAACCATTGTGGCGGCATTACAAACGGTGGGCATTATTCTGGTCATTGCCATGCTGGTCACCCCCGGCTCCATTGGGTATTTGATGAGTGACCGCTTTGATCACATGATGGCGATCGCCATGGGGAGCACAGTGTTGGCCTGCGTGGGGGGAACCTATGCAAGCTATTATTTTGACCTTTCCACTGGGGGCAGTATTGTGGTGCTGCTAACGGTGATTTTTGTCGCGGCGCTGTTGTTTGCGCCCAAGTATGGCATTGTCATGCAACGTTGGCGACGGGTTAGCCCTCGTTAATCATCAATAATCTCAACTATCCTAGAAAAAAACAGTTTAACGGGAGTCCCATGGTTGCCAACCAAGTCCGCTGGACCATCCACGACATTGAAGCCTTGCCCGACAATGGCCGGGAAAAACACTATGAAATTATTGATGGAGAGTTATTTGTGACCCGATCGCCCCATTTTCGTCATCAATATCTAGCCTCAGAGATTCAATTTGCTTTGATGGCTTGGTCTAAAGGTTCAGGGTTAGGGAAATGTGTCCAAACTCCCGGACTGATTTTCACAGAAAACGATGCCGTCATTCCCGATGTGGTTTGGATTAGTAACGAACGCCTAGCCCAAGGACTGGATGACGGGGGACATTTAATTGTGGCGCCGGAATTAATTGTGGAAATCGTCTCCCCGGGCAAAAGTAGCGGCGATCGCGATCGCCAAGCAAATAGGAAACTCTATTCCATCTATGGCGTTCAGGAATATTGGGTCGGCGATTGGCAGTTACAAAACCTTGAAGTGTATCGCCGGGAAAACGCCCAGTTGTCCCTTCAAGAAACCCTCTACCGGGAAGACTGTTTAATGTCTCCGATGTTACCCGGCTTTTCCCTACCCCTAAGTCAAATTTTTACTGCTGCCTAACCCCTCCCATCCTCCCCTTGCTAAGGGGAGGTGCCCGAAAGGGCGGAGGGGTTTACTCCCCTTGCTAAGGGGAGGTGCCCGAAAGGGCGGAGGGGTCTACTTCCCCTTGCCAAGAGAACCGGGATCATCAGCGAACAGCACTTTTTTATATTATTGTTTGGGATATTGTCAGCCAGGCCAAGTATGCGGATTTTTATTAGCACGGGGGAAGTTTCGGGGGATTTACAAGGATCATTGTTAGTCCGTGCTTTGCAGGAACAGAGTCAGCGTCAACATATCGATCTGGAATTGGTCGGCCTCGGCGGCGACAAAATGCAGGAAGCCGGTTTGACATTATTGGCCAATACGGCGGCGATCGGTTCGGTAGGCTTGACGGAATCGTTACGGTTTATTCTTCCCACTTGGCAAATTCAACAGCGGGTGAAAGCCTATCTCAAGGAAACCCCCATAGATTTACTGGTGCTAATTGACTATATGGGGCCAAATTTGGCGATCGCCAACTATGTGCGGCGGGTATATCCCGAGTTGCCCATTGTCTATTACATTGCGCCCCAGGCATGGATCTGGTCCCCAACCCAGCAGGAAGCGCCACAAATTGCAGCGGTAACCGATCGCCTGTTGGCCATTTTTCCGGGGGAAGCAGAATTTTTTCAACAAAAAGGCTTGGATGTGACCTGGGTGGGTCATCCTTTGTTGGATCGCATTGCTAATCAAGCGCCTAGCCGAGAACAGGCCCGGCAAACCTTAGATTTGACCCCGGATCAGCGGGTCATCACCCTCCTCCCGGCCTCACGGGTGCAGGAATTGCGGTTATTATTGCCGGTCATTTGTGGGGCGGCCCAACAGTTGCAGGAAAAACTACCGGAGGTCACCTTTTTGTTGCCCGTTTCCCTCGCTGCCTATCGGGAGCAAATTGAAGCGACGGTGGCCCAATATCAGCTAGCGGTGAAATTAATTGAGAATAAAGATACCCTAACGGCGATCGCCGCCGCTGATCTGGCCATTACGAAATCCGGCACGGTGAACCTAGAAATTGCCTTGTTAAACATTCCCCAGGTGATTTTATATCGTGTTAGCCCCCTAACCATGTGGGTTGCCCGACGGGTATTGAAATTTAACCTCCCCTTTGTTTCCCCAGCCAACATTGTCTTAAATCGACAAATTGTCCCCGAACTGTTGCAGGAGGCTGCCACCTCCGACCGTGTTGTCCATGAAAGTTTAGAACTGTTGCTTAATGGCGATCGCCGTCAGCACATTACCCAGGAATATCAAACCCTCCGCCAACGGTTAGGGGAACCCGGCGTTTGTGACCGGGCAGCCCTGGCGATTTTGGAATTATTGGCCCAAGGGCATAAAAAAAGCAGGGAGTGACCCCCGCTCATCGACAAATATGAACTAATACTTAACTGGTGAATGCAATGACCTTAGTAGAGGTCTTCTTCTTTATGGGTTTCGATGCTGCAATCAGAGGTGGGATAGGCAACACAGGTCAAAACGTAACCGGCTTCGATTTGATCATCATCCAAGAAGGACTGATCAGACTGGTCTACGCTACCGGCGGTGATTTTACCAGCACAGGTAGAGCAAGCGCCCGCGCGGCAAGAATAGGGCAGGTCTAAACCAGCTTCTTCAGCGGCATCAAGGATATAGGTATCATCGGGACATTCGATGGACTGTTCCCCATCGGGGGTGATCAATTTAACGGTAAAAGTTGCCATAGGTGTTTCCTCTTCTCAGAAAAACAGTAGAGAGATAGTGCGTTGAAGTCTGGCTTAGACAAGGATGGTCTTGGTGCCACAACTTCAAAAAAATTAACTGTTTTGATACTACGGGAAAAATTCGGATTCGCAGACAAGCATTAGTAATGAAATGCCTAGGGGCTAGATTGATAATTTTTACTTATTTATTAAATGGCGATTTTTGCCGATTCCTTGTCACCAAAGCCCCTTAAATATCAGGGCTGAAAAGCTTACAACGCTAGAAATCAAAGGGTTTTTATCTTTCGTTAATCAAAAGATGGCGAGATTTAATCACCCAGCTAGTGAATCATAAGTGTCTCTAATCATTGCCCTAGGGTTATCCCTATCCAGGGGATTTTGCTAAGTTGATGGGTACCCGGCTTAGGGGGAGAGCGGCGATCGCCATTGATAATATTTTCGTGTGACCCCCCAAATTTTCTCCACGCATTTCCCATGATTTACCTAGATTCAGCCCTTATTGAAACCGCCGAAAAATTAACGCAGTTGGGGTGGGTAAAGGGAATTACCACCAATCCCACCCTGCTTGCCCAAAGTCCTTTACCGCCATCCAAGACGCTGTCAGCCCTGGCTAAACTCAGTCCCGGGGAATTGTATTACCAACTCACCAGCACCGGTTATGAGGAAATGGTGGTGGAAGGACGCTTTGCCCGGGACGTGATTGGTGCTCAAACGGTCTTAAAAATTCCGGCCACCCCCACGGGATTTCGGGCGCTTGCGACGTTGTCCAAGGAAATTACCTGTTCGGTGACGGCCATCTACCATCCGGCCCAGGCGGCGATCGCCTCGGAAGCTGGGGCCAAATATGCCATTGCCTACGTTAATCGGGCCACGCGGTTACTCGGTGACGGGTTAGGGCTGGTTAACCAAATGGCCCAGGTGTTGGCCCATAGTCCTACGGAAATTCTGGCCGCCAGCATTAAATCTGCCGACGAAGCGGCCCAGGCCCTGATGGCGGGGGCTGACCACTTAACCCTACCCTGGGATATTCTCAACGCCATGACTCACCATCCGCTATCGGAACAGACCATGGTCGACTTCAATCAACAGGGAAAGGGACTGGATTGGCGTTAAGGGCCGGCAAAGTCAATTTGGTTCGCTGTTTAACATAAGTTGGGTGAACGGTTCTCGATTGAAAATGGAGCAAGCCTTGGCAGATAAACGCAAAAAACGGAGATCGCCTTCTTTGTTTGGAAAACCTTTATTGGGTTTGGTAGGATTAACGTTATTGTTATATCTACTTAGGGGTTGGCAAATGGTGACAATGTTGCCCGGAGGCATTTTTTTAGGACTCTGGGGGGTAACATTACTATTTGTTTTACTTTACGGCTTGGAAATTACTCGCCCTTAACGGTGGTTAATTAATCGGTCTTGAGTTTGTTTTGATTGTGGTTAAATTTTTTGATTCCATTCTGAGTGGCTATGACTGGAAAAGTTGTTGACGGTGATCCGAAAGGTTTGTTGGTGTTAATACTGCCCTTGGCGGTGGCCATGGTTTTTGTTTACAAAGCCTGGCGCTGGATTCTTCTGGGCCTCGCCGTGGCGATCGCCTGGGTTGCCTGGGATACCTACCAGTGGCAACAAAAATGTTTAGCGATCGATCCTTTATTTAACCAACTGGTGCAAAAAAATCAGGGCATCATCACCCAAGCCGATATCGTCAGCCAAGGCATTGCCAAAGGTCGGGCCGCTAACCGTTATTTGCAAGATAAAGTGGCGGAATACGGTGCCTATCAACGGCAAGTAGGGGAAACCAACGTTTACTACTTCATTTCATCCAGCACCCTCGGCAGCATTTTTGACGACAGTGAACCCGACGCAGCACCGGAAGCCCCTTCTGACGCGCCCAAACTGCAAGCGTCCACCAGCCCTGTTGTTGCAGTGACGCCTCCCCAAGCCATTGAGGAAACGGAAACTACCCCGGCTAGTTCCCCTGAGGCCCCTAACGTCCCCACCCCCATTGTGCCCCCGGAAGCTGAATTAGCTACTGCCCCAGTAGGTCATAGCCCCTTTGCCCAGTTAGCGGAACTGAAAGAAGCCCGTAAACAGCAAGAACCAGAGGTTAGCCCCGCCTCAGCAGAAACCAAGACGCCGCCCCCAGCAGCCACGATGACCTTGATTCAGACAGAATTGGCCAAACGTTTGGATACCACGTCCAGCACCATCGCCCGTCGTAAAGCCGAAGACAATTTCGCGGAATGGAGCCAGAGCCGGGATCCCGATGGTTTAGCCTGGGCCTACGATGCCGACTCCAAATTATTTATGGCGGGTTGAGGTTCCAACGGGAAAATCTTCGCTACTATTCTAAAAACCGTTTGGGTTTAACCATTACTATTGAGGAATTTTGCTATGACCCCTGACCAATTATTAATGCTTGTTGTGTTGTTGGTTCCCGGCATTTTGCTGTCGGCGTTGGTAATGGGTTCCTTCGCTAAGGGGGGCTAACGGCAATTGCTCCATCATGTTTTCACGTATGTCAATGGTAAATTCACGAACTAATCTTGATACATGCAGGGAGATGTCAGGGGTTTTGATTGGGATCAAGGCAATCAGAACAAGTGCCAAAAACACGGATTGACCATCGTTGAAATTGAAGCGTTGTTTGACGGTCAAGTTTGGGTTGCCCCCGATCCCAAGCATTCTGACCAAGAGCAACGCTACTTGGCAATTGGTCGCTCTATAATGGTCGATAAGCCTATCTTTGTTGCCTTTACTTTGCGAATCAAGGAAGAAGGAATTTTTATTAGACCGATTAGTGCTCGTTACATGCATCAACGGGAAATCACCAAATATGAACAAACCTTTACCACCAATGAAGACGGATCAGGAGATTGAACAATTTTTGGAACAGGATTTGTCTGATTATTTGACTAAGGATAACTTTTCATTAACGACATTTGAGTTTGCGCCTGAAAATAAGAGCGTTACCATTAGCATGCCATCAGAACTAATGGAGGCGACGAAGAAGGCCGCCCAAACCAAAGGGGTTAGCTGTCAACGTTACATTCGTGAAGCGATTGAGCAAGCTTTGGTCAACCCATGAAAGAGCGTCCTTAACGGCAACCTAAACTATCCCGGGTGGCAACTCCGGTGACGGAATTTACCCCACTGGCCCGTTCACACATTAATTTAATTTGATAGGCATCAATCACCGCATTGGTAAAATCAGCCCCGGTAATGTCAGTATCGTAAAAGCGGGACCGGGTGGCGATCGCCTCGGTGAAATTGGCATCCCGCAGGTCAGCAAAATCCAGGGTAACGCGGTCGATGAGGGAACCACTCAGGTTTGCCCCCTTTAAATTGGCGTTGAGCAAAATCGCTTCGGTCAAAATCGAAAACGTTAAGTTACTGTCCTCAAAATTACTATCCCGCAGATCCGCCGCTGCAAACACCCCTTTGGTTAAATCCTGGTGGGAAAAATCTGCCCGGGCTAGATCGGCGTAGGTATAGTTCACCGTATTGGCTTGGGCGAACACCGGTGGGGCCCATAACAAAATAATGGCGATCGCCAAACCAAGAATTTGAACGAGACGCAGGCAGGAACGGTGGAGGGAAAGTAACATCGAAGGATTTCCGAAAAAACTCTTTTTAGCCTAGCAAACGAATGAAAAGCGGTTAGCCATAACCATGCTCTGCTAAAAAATCTAGGCTAATGTCAGGGGGCTGCGGGGAAGCATTGATCGCCAAATGGGAACGGGACAGAAAACGGGCCGCATATTTGCCCAAAATATCCCCTTCCAAATTCACCCAATCCCCCGGTTGCAAGTGGTGTAAATTGGTTTCGGCGTAGGTATGGGGAATCACAGCCACATTAAACCAATCCCCGCGATCGCCACAGGCGGCCACCGTTAAACTAATGCCATTGACTGCAATACTTCCTTTGGAGACTAGATAGGGCGCCAGGTATTGTTGCCATTGCTCCTTGAGGATTTCCACCGGTGCAAAGGTCATTAACCAAGCATTGTCCGTTTGCTCTGAACTTACTAACTGCCCGACGCCGTCCACATGGCCCGACACAAAATGTCCTCCCACTTTTCCCCCCACCCGTAAGGAGGTTTCGATATTCACCGCCGCCCGGCGATCGCTCGCTTGACCCAACGTTGTGCGGTGTAGGGTTTCCGGGGAAACGTCGGCTAAAAAACCATGCTTAACCGCAGATTCCACCGTTAAACAGACTCCATCCACCGCAATACTGTCCCCCAGGGCCATGTCAGCCAACACCTGCTGGGCCGCGGTGGGGGCAAGGCTAATTTCCAAACGATTAGCCTGACGGGGATAGAGATAGCCGAGGGTTTGGATAATGCCAGTGAACACAATACCAAGAAAATCAGGATGCTTTTCAGTTTACGCCGCCGGGGTCTTAGGTGTCTGCTTGGCCATTGCGTGAATAGGGCGCGATTCGGTTTTTATGGGATGGGAGGGAGAGGTACGGCGTAACAACGGGAAGCTCACTTGAAACGTACTTCCTTGTTCCACTTGGGAGGTGAGGGAAATAGTTCCCCCCATGCCCTCCACCAAGGTTTTAACGATCGCCAGACCTAGCCCTGTCCCCCCCCGGCGATTGCGGGATTCATCAACTCGGTAAAAGCGCTCAAAAATGCGACTTTGCTGGGCGAGGGGAATGCCATAACCGTGGTCACACACCTTAACGATGGCGTAGCGGTCCTCAATGGAGAGTTGAACATTGACCTCAGTCTCAACCGGGGAATATTTCAGGGCATTATCAATTAAATTCAGGAAAATTTGCTTGAGACGGTTGCGATCGCCATCAATCCAACAGGGTTGGGACGGGGGCTGATAATGGATCTGACGGGGGCTGGCGTGGCGACTAATGTTCACCAGTTCTGTTAAAAACGCCCCTAACTCCAAGGGATCACATTGAAATCGCATGTAGCCACTATCGGCCCGGGCTAAGTCTAATAAATCTTGCAGTAATTGGGCCGTGCGATGGGTTTCATCCTCCGCAATGGTTAACGCTTCCCGTTGGGGTGACGTCAAATTGTCCCCCCGCCGCAGGGTACTTTGCAAATACCCGGAAATAATGGTCAACGGGGTGCGCAGTTCATGGGACACATCACTCACCAATTGTTGTTGGCGGTCTAAGGTCATTGCTAACCGTGACAAGAGGGCTTCAAAGGTTGCGGCTAATTGTTGGACTTCCAGGGGAGCCGATTCTAACTGCAATTTTGCCGCCCCAATATCCTCAACGGCGATCGCCTCTGTGATCTGTTCCATTTTTTTGAGGGGCAATAAGGCCCGCTGAATATACCAAGCCAAGGCGATCGCCATGAGCAGAATTACAGTCAGACTTACTAACCCCAAACTCCGGATGAGTTGCAAGAATAGGGTCTGATCATCGGTAATGTCTTGGGCTACGAATAAAGTGCCAAAATTCTGACCATCAATCACCAACGGTGTGCCACACATCAACCAATAGCGCCCATTCAATAAACGGGGTTCCGGCAGCGTTGAAATATTTTGCAAGGACATCAATGCCTGCTCACTCGGTGTATGACGCATGGGCATTGACTCGGCAATAATATTCCGTTGGGCATTTTTCACCCATAACAGGGTGGATCCGTCCGTTAAATTATCGATCGCCTGTTGAATCCCGTCCTGGGGGGATGACATCTGCCCGTAAATCCGAGCGTCATCGGGAAACCGTTCCACAATGTATGCGGAGGTTTGCTTATGGGTAACAATCAGTAACCGTTGCATCCGCCAACTAATCCAAACCACCACGCTCCCCAGACCGATCATACTCAACAGCGCAACCCCCAGGGTCAAACGGGATCGGAGCGATCGGGGCATCAACGGTTTTAGGTAACTGACAACCATGGCAGGTAAAAGATTGGATAAGGCTTTAACAATTCTGTGCCAACTAGCTAAGCTGACCCTAAGGTGAATCTGAGTTTCATCTGAGAGGTGTTGACTTTAATAGCAGTTGAGAATGACGGATACTCAAAAAGGGAGAGTAATAGTTCTTTTGCCGGCAAAACCCTAACCTCCAACCGTTAAAATTTTACCCTTCTTCGTCATAGCCCGGTTGAACGAATTGACGGGATTTTCTCGACGATTCTATTGTTGATTGATTCCTGCCCTTACCTGTAATATTTAGTTAAATTATCCAAGCTTAGGCAGACATCTATGGGCATTGACGCATTGGCGGGACGGGATTTATTGGCAATTACCGATCTCAGTGTCGGGGAATTAACGGATCTATTGCAACTCGCCGCCGATCTTAAAAGCGGACAATGCCGGCCCCAATGCCAAAAGATTTTAGGCTTACTATTCTATAAAGCATCTACCCGGACACGGGTATCATTTACGGCGGCAATGTATCAACTGGGGGGCCAGGTCATTGACTTGAATCCTAGCGTGACCCAGGTGGGGCGGGGGGAACCCATTCAGGATACGGCCCGGGTGTTAGACCGTTACATTGATATTCTGGCGGTACGCACCTTCAAGCAAGAAGACCTACAGACCTTCGCCGACCATGCCCAAATGCCAATCATTAATGCCCTTAGTGATTTAGAGCATCCCTGTCAGATTTTGGCGGATTTACAAACCATTAAGGAGTGTTTTGGGAAATTGAGTGGGTTAACCATTACCTACCTGGGAGATGGCAATAACGTAGCCCATTCCCTAATTCTGGGGGGGGTCATGATGGGGATGACCGTCCGGGTTGCTACCCCCAAAAACTATGAACCGTTAACGGAAATTATTCAGCAAGCCCAGGCGATCGCCGCCCCAGGGGGGAAAGTGGAGTTGACCGATGATCCCCAAGCCGCTGCTGAAGGGGCCCATGTCCTTTACACCGATGTCTGGGCCAGCATGGGACAAGAAGATTTAGCAGATAGCCGTATTCCGATTTTCCAGCCCTACCAAATTAATGCTGATTTATTGAAACGGGCAGATCCAGCGGCGATCGTTCTCCATTGTCTGCCCGCCCACCGGGGGGAGGAAATTACCGATGCTGTGATGGAAGGTCCCCAATCGAGGTTATGGGATCAGGCCGAAAATCGCCTCCATGCCCAGAAGGCCCTGATGGTCGCTCTATTGGGGCTAGTGTAGAAGGGGCAAAACCGTTAGGGCCCTGTGACCGATAGGGGGAATGTTTAGCTCACCGGCTGAAGTTGGCTGTGAGCGACCACAACGGTAGACGGTAGACCAGGCTAGAGGCACTGACGCAGGTCAACGCTAACCCCAACAAAATAAAGGTAATGGGAGTAATAACGCCTATACTGAACCAGGTACCAACGTGCAATCCCATTAACACGCAGGAAGCGAGCGTGATCCCATAGGTGACTTTTATCCAAAATTGCCCCCGCTGAAAATAGCTGACTCCTAAGCAACTGAGGGTGGACAGCAACATGATGGGCACTAATGTTGCACAGATACCGATACAGTTCGCCCTAGAAAAGGTGGCAAGGGTGTCAATCAAGTTCATGTATTTCTCAAAAAACAATCATTAAAATACCGAAAAATGCTCATCATTAAACGGGTGTTGGTTATTATAGCTTGCCCTTTTTTCTCTCCCCCGGTCTGATAACAGAATTTTAACTTTCGCAAATCCCCTTTCTGTCAGGATAGTGCCTATTCTGTCATTGGAGGATTAATTTTGTTCATCTACGCTACAGTTTCGGGCTGATTGTGTATAATTACGTAACAGAATTAGGGGTGAATTTTCCCTATCAACGCCCCTGCTGAATAATCGCTGATGGACCAATCCTTAACCCAAGAACGTCCCCTGGCTGCTGTTTTTCGACGTTTGGGGAGCGAGACCATGCCCCCGGTCGTCGAAACGTTTGATCGTAGTAAAACAATTTTCTTCCCAGGGGATCCCGCGGAGCGAGTTTACTTTCTCTTAAAGGGGGCCGTCAAGCTGTCCCGGGTCTACGAGGCAGGGGAGGAAATTACCGTGGCGTTACTCCGGGAGAATAGCGTTTTTGGGGTGTTATCCTTGGTGACGGGGCAACGCTCTGACCGGTTTTACCATGCGGTGGCCTTTACGCCGGTGGAGTTGCTGTCTGCCCCCATTGAACAGGTTGAACAGGCATTGAAAACCCACCCCGATTTAGCCCTGTTGATGCTTCAGGGGTTATCCTCCCGGATTTTACAAACGGAGATGATGATCGAAACCCTAGCCCATCGAGATATGGGATCCCGTTTGGTGAGTTTTCTCCTCATCCTTTGCCGTGATTTTGGCATTCCGGCCCCCGATGGTATTCGCATTGATTTGAAATTATCCCATCAGGCGATCGCCGAGGCGATCGGGTCTACCCGGGTAACTGTGACGCGACTACTGGGGGATTTGCGGGAAAGTGAAATGATTTCGATTACCAAAAAGAAAATTACCGTCCATAATCCCGTTGCTCTCAGTCAACAGTTTACCTAAGCGAACCCTATGACCAGTGCTTATATCCTGGTTTTATCTGTCCTAATTTTGGGCGGAATTATTGCTGCGCTGGGGGATCATTTGGGCAGTAAGGTCGGTAAGGCCCGTTTACGATTGTTCAAGCTCCGTCCCCGCCAAACGGCGATCGTTTTAACGGTAATTACAGGGACATTGATTTCCGCAACGACATTGGGAATTTTATTCACCTTTAGTAAATCTTTACGGGAAGGAATTTTCGAGTTAGATGACATTTTGAAGCAACTCCGCACCGCCAAGGCAGAGTTGGAACAAGCCAGTAAGGCGAAAGCAGACATTGAAGCCGAATTAACCGCCGTTCGCCAACAGCAACAACAGGTACAACTCCGAAGTAAGGAAATTGATCGCAATTACGCCAAAGCCCTCCAACAATTGCGTCAGGTTTCCCAGCAATCCCAAAAACTGCGTCAGGAAGTGAAAACCCTCTCCACCGAAAGACAGGAATTACGGGCCCAAAAGGAACAGTTAGCGGCCGAAGCGGCTAAATTGCAAACCCAAGTACAGCGTCGGGATCAAGAACTGTCTAAACGACAACAACGCATTGCCGACCAAGAAAAAATCCTCTCCCGTCAACAACAACGGGTCGAGTCTTTAGAACAACAATTTGAGAGCCTCGATCGCCAACGACAACAATTACAAACCGACATTAACCAACGGGATCAAAAAATTGATGAACTTGATCAGGCGATCGCCGTTAAGGATCAAAATATCCAAACGAGGGAGCAGCAACTGCAGGAGTTAGAAACCCAGCTTAACTTTTTGCAACGGGAAGTCGAAGAACTAGAGCGTTACTACCAGGACTATCAAGAACTGCGGGGGCAACAAATTGTTCTGTTGCGGGGGCAATTACTCGCCTTTGGTGCCCTGCGAATTGTCAATACGGAAGCTGTGAGTACCGCCATTGATCAGCTTTTGCGCCAGGCTAACCGCACAGCCCTGCAACTCGTCAAAACCCCCAATATGCCAGTGCCGGACGAACCCATTGTCAAGGTGACCAAATCCCAAGTGGAACGCCTCAAAGAACAACTCACATCCGGTCAAGACTATGTCATTCGCATTTTATCCGCAGGCAACTATGTCAAAGAAGAACAAGAAATTCGTGTCTTTTTTGATGTCGTCCCCAACCGTCAAGTTTTTCAGGAAGGGGAAGTGATTGGGACGATTTCCCTGGAATCCTCTGACTTTAGCGAGGTTGATATTCAAAAACGCATCGATTATTTACTGGCCGCCGCTCAATTCCGAGCCCGTCGGGAAGGTATTTTGGGGCCAATCCAGGTCGAAGATGGTCGCATTAAAACCCTGATTGATTTTATTGAACAGGTACGCAGCGCCCCCTCTCAACCCACGGAAGTGAAGGCGATCGCCGCCGCCGATACCACCGTCATTGGCCCACTCAAAATTCGCATTGTGGCCCTCAAAGACAATGAAATTTTATTTGAAAATTAACATGGAGAATCGACTCATCTCTCTGCTTGATGACTGAGTCCATTAGTAATATATTAGTGCTGAGCTTCAGGGATAGGCCATCAGCTTTAACTGACGTGGTTTTGTTCATTCCGAATTTATCCGTTGGGGGACTTAACAAGGTTGGTCGTGGCATA